>JAHDCL010000115.1 GCA_020629875.1 Hellea sp. | reverse complement strand
ACCGCACGGTGCGTCTCTTTTCAGAAGCGGGAATTATCGAAACCCATGATTTCCGCGATGGCCGCGCGCGTTACGAAACCGCTGATGATGATCATCACGACCACCTCATAGATGTCACCACAGGCGACGTCATAGAATTCGTCGATGACGAGATTGAAGAGCTACAGCATAAAATCGCGAAAAAGCTTGGATATGAGTTAGTGGATCACAGGCTCGAGCTTTATGGGAAGAAGATAAAGTAAAAATTAGACTATAGCTTCTTTTTGAAATGCCACCACGGTTTCTTATTCGTTAGTTCTTTTACTATCTCATTTTCTTTTTTATAAACTTTATAAATTTCGTTTAGAATATGTTTCGATACACAAAAGTTAGGTAATTCAGAAGCGTTGGTATTTTGACACTTAGTTTCCATCTCTTCTTCAGTAATATGCGGGGCATAGAAACTACCCTTCGCACTTATATCTATACCCTCATTAAGGTATGCTATGATCGATGCTTCAGAAGCTCCGTGCGATATTAACTGATCTGTATAAAAACTATTTTTTTGGTACGGTCTAACGACAATCAACTGAACAATTCCGAGTGGAATATATGTTCCACAAGATGATGGATCAGCCCATACTTTTACTTTCCTTCCTACATTCCCCTCTATTGGTTTTATTACCTCAACGATATTGTAAACCCTCGGCACAGAACCAAGTTCATCATTTTCAACGGTTTTGTCCCATTTAGCCTCAACTGCTCTTCCCCAAAAAATAGTTTTTCCCGATACAAACTCACTTACTTTCTGCTCTTTAGGTGCCCAATCACATGCAACTGCTGAGAAGTTGAAACTAAAAAATAGTATTAGTGTGATAAAAATTTTAATCATGTAATATTATTACAATACATAGTGCGCCGATACAAGTATCTTAGTAATGTTCTCAATAAAGCGAATTTCTCTCTAATTTTCTCCTCCCACGCTAATTTGGCATCTGACTTGCATCGCTAACCTCCTATTAACCAGGAGGGATATGTTATGTCTCAACTTAAGAAAACGGCCCTGAAAATGGGTGTGCTTGGCCTTGTGCTATGGGGCGGCTATACATGGGCGAGCCAAACGCCTGAACGCGCAGCGGCTACGGCAGCAACAACGGACGTCGTTGTTGAAACGACTCTGGATAAAACAGACCTAGCGCTAGACGCTTCGGGGGAGTGGATTGATGATAAAGTCATGATTGCTTCTGATGCATGGGACCGTGTGGACCTGAAAGGCAAAGTCGATAACCTCCAAGACGAGGCCAAACCGCTGGGCAAAATCATAAAGAAAAAAGTCGATCCGAATAATATTCCAGGTGTGAAAGCGGCGGGCTGGATGGACGGGAAAACGTCATTCCCTGCCATGCTCTTGCTCTTAGTCGCAGGCGTGATGCTTTCCATGATGGCGCTCGCAAGCCCATCCTCGCTTAGCGGCGGACGTCACTAAGTTACATAGCAGGGGCTTGCGGCGAGATAATTCTAGGCCTATAGCCCCGCTCACATAAAATGTGAGTTACAAAATGACCGTCCTGTTACCGCGCGATGAAAACGCGTCCCGTAACGTTGACGCTCCGAAATCCGCTAAAGCGGCTAAGGACGGCAATGTTACACCTAAAACCCGCAATATCGATGAGGCGCATATCGCGCCCGCAACCAACGCTGGCCGCAACACCAAAAAGGTCTTTATCAAGACCTATGGCTGCCAGATGAATGTCTATGACAGTGAGCGCATGGCCGATGTGCTCTCGCCTATTGGCTATGCCCCCGTCGAAGCGCCTGATGAAGCTGACCTCGTTATCCTCAATACCTGCCACATCCGCGAAAAGGCAGCAGAGAAAGTCTATTCAGAGCTTGGCCGTATTCGCCAACACAAGGAAAAGAACAAACCCGATATGAAAGTCGCTGTGGCGGGTTGCGTGGCCCAAGCAGAAGGCGAAGAGATTATGCGCCGCGCCCCCGTCGTCGATATGGTGCTGGGCCCGCAGACCTATCACAAGCTCCCCGAAATGATTGCCAAAGTGCATCGCGGGACGGGCGATGTTTTAGAGACTGAATTTGATACGCTGGAAAAATTCGACCAGCTTCCTGAAACGCGGCAAGCCAAAGGCTTCTCAAGCTTCCTGACCATCCAAGAAGGCTGTGATAAATTCTGCACATTTTGCGTGGTGCCTTATACGCGCGGCGCGGAAGTTTCTCGCCCTGTTGATCAGATTGTCGCCGAAGCGCGCAACCTCGCGAGCCAAGGCGTCAGAGAGATTACACTGATTGGCCAGAATGTGGATGCCTACCACGCGGAAGGTCCAGATGGATCTGAGTGGGGTTTGGGCGAGCTGATTGAGCATGTCGCGCTTATTGGCGGGATAGACCGCTTGCGTTTCACCACTTCGCATCCGCGCGATATGGATGATGAACTCATTGCTGTTTTGGGGCGCGAGACAAAGCTCATGCCTTATCTGCATCTCCCGATACAGGCGGGCAGCAACAAAGTCCTCCACGCCATGAACCGTGGTCATACTTATGATGACTATAAAGCGCTGATTGCGAAAATTCGCGCCGCGCGTCCTGATATTGCGCTCTCGGGGGATTTCATTGTCGGCTTCCCTGGCGAGACAGAAGCTGATTTTGAGCAGACGATGAAATGCGTTGAAGAGATTGGTTATGCCAGTTCATTCTCTTTCAAATATTCCATCCGCCCCGGAACGCCGGGTGCCTCCATGTCGCGCCAAGTGCCGGAAGACGTGAAGTCCGAACGCCTGAAACGCTTGCAGGATTTACTCTACACCCAACAACTCGCCTTCAACAAATCCCTCATCGGGCGGACACTGGATGTGCTCGTCGAAAATGGCGGCCGTGAAGACGGACAACTCTTTGGCCGTAGTCCTTATCTGCAAGGCACACATTTCGACGGGCCTGAAGAGTTGGTCGGACAGATTGTGCCGGTATTTATTACAAGGGCAGGGCGGAACTCGCTAACGGGTGAGTTGGCTTAACGGTTTATTCGAACGATTGTGCGATTAAAGTTATATGGGGAATATTGAAACCTTAATAGAAGACCTTCAAATGGCTTTTTCAGATATTGAAAAACCTAAGAAGATTAAGGGCTGTGATTGCGGCAGCTGCTTAGATCAAAATCAATGCGATGATTTATTGGTGTTGTCCGATAGGATTGAACTAACTTTAGATGACGATAACAAGGCTAGCTTACTTTGTGACTATATCTTTGATGCAGTTTGGACTGTTGGGGTTACCAAGGATTTCATTTATTTTGTTCCGAAAGTTTTAGGGCTGTGTCTCCGTCAATATGACTTCCTTGAAAGTCCGAATATATTTGTCAATAAATTGGCGATGGCAGGTTTTAATGAGTGGAGCGCATCAAAAAAGATGTCGGTAGAGGCGGCTCTTCTGAAGGTCGTAGAATTGGGCATTCAAAGCAGTTCAGATGAATTTGATAACTGGATGAGCGGCGTATGCGCTTTGGATGTAAGCCATCAAAAATTCATGGATTTACTAGACGGCGATGGGACGGAAGTCTCTCGCAGAAATTTCATACAATACCATTACCCAGAATCTTGGGAAGGGCCGCGCATGACGGGTCCTTATTGGGATGACTTGCCTTCGGATAAAACGCAAATTGTCCATAATTGGTTGGTTTCCCAACCTCCAATATGATTTGTTTATAGGGGTAAGTCTCTTTCATCTAGCTGTGAAATATTGTTTGTCAGTTTTATGCGCACAATAATCATAATCCCTTGATTGGTGCGTTACTTCCTGCCACCTTAAAGACGAACCTTCTATTGAATGAGAAAGCTAAATAGAACTTGAGTAAACAGACAGAGATTTTTGAGTTTGCGGATGCCGATTTGGTGCGCAAGCTTTGCGGCCCTAATCACGCCCACCTTGCCCTTATTGAAGATGCTTTCGGTGTTTATATCGAAGCGCCCGGAAACGCCGTCCATATCAACGGCGATACGCCGAGCCGTGCACGGGCGGGTGAGCTTATCAAAGAGATTTATCAGCGCCTTGAGCGGGGCTGGCCTTGCGGGATTTCGGATATTCGCGCGCTGATTAAAGCGATGGGCAAGGGTAAGGTCAAAGCCGCCGCTGTGGATGCCATTATTCCGTTTCCGCGTCGCAGCCCGATTGTCCCCAAAACACCGCGCCAAGAAAAATTCATTCACGCCATGCGCGATGAAACCATATGTTTCGGCGTTGGGCCTGCCGGTACGGGTAAGACATTCCTCGCCACCGCTTACGGCGCGT
>JAHDCL010000024.1:20808-34755 GCA_020629875.1 Hellea sp. | reverse complement strand
CCTAAAACGTCTCACGCGAAGTAATTGTGGGAGGATTAGGAGAACTACCACCTCGCTTCATAGCCGCGTACATCGACATGTACAAAAGGACCTCGAAATTCGTTCTTTCTGTAGCTCGCAAGCCCGCCTTGAATCCATTTCCCTTCAGACTTAATCGAAACGGACTGGGCCAAGCTCTGGAGGGCTTTAGCGTCTTTGATATCTATTCTCCCATCCCCGTTCAAATCATCCATATAACCATCGCCATCCTCATCGATAAAAATGTCTGCGGCGTCGCCATATAAATGCCGGGAAACGGATGTTTTGTTTCCAATAGCTTTATTGTAACTGGGAGATCGCCAACCGCTCATCACGTGGAAGGTCGAGCCTTCGCTCATCCAACCCTTTTTCCGGGCCTCAGAGATCAAAAGCTCGAGTTTGATTAAGAGTGAGGTTTCTAGCAAAAGATAGTAATCATCGCCAATATAGCGTTGTTTACACTTGAACTGACCTAATCGAAAACTGGGTGAAACCCGAATATTTTCAAGCTCGGGAGAAACGCGAATAAAACCGGTCGGGGGGGCATAACTTTCAAGCTCCTTATAGCCCTGTCGATATTGTCCGATTTTATAGCCGTTGACCTTGGTTTGAGACATTATATCAAACGGCTCTAAAACGAAGATATTGATGAGCTGAACGCGCCCATTCGAGTTTATTAACTTTAGCTCATGATGGCCAGATTGATTCGGTGCCTTGAACTGCCAGTCACCGTTAACTTGCTGGACGGCCCCATCAACAATTACACCTTCGGTACTATTTGCAAAACTCAGTGTACCTCCAGGCATAACAGAGAGCGTGACAATTGGTAATTCCAAATCGACTCCATCGACTTCAATCGCCTGAGCAGAATGGGCACTTACCCAAAGCGATAAAAAGCTTGCCATCAGAAAAAATGACTTTTTCATAACATCTCGACTTCTTTGTTTTTATTGGGGAGCTAAATCAAGCGCTGCTAAAACGCGCTGATCGCGCTCATACAAATCGTCCAGATAGCGCACGCCGAACTCATCAGCGACCACTGTTTGATAGAGAACGTGTACAGGAACAGGCTTGGCGAGTGTTACGCGCGTCTCGCGCTTGCTTTTAACGGCCGCGTCAATTTTGACACCGTCCCAATTTTGTGTGTCTTTGAGGAGCCATTCGGAAAGCTTCAGCGGTAAATGCGTACGAATACACCCCGATGAAAAGGCGCGTTGACGCTTTGAAAACAGCTCCCGGTTTGGCGTATCATGTAAATAAACATTATGCTGATTTGGGAACATGATTTTCACTTGTCCGAGCGCGTTCACATCGCCAGGTTTCTGCCGTAATCGATAGGGAAAGCTTGATGCGCTCACGTTGTTCCAATCAATAGTACTGGAATCAACTACCTGGTTATTTCGATCCAAGACTTCAAAGCCCAGCCGATCGACCGCAGATGGGTCTTTGCGGAAAGCGGGTAGCTTATCCCTCACCGCTAACGATGCAGGCGTTTCCCACCATGGATTGAACACAATATACTCGACCTGATCGGAGAATACAGGCGTTTTGCGATATGGTTTTCCAACGATAACTGAATGAGTACGAACCACCTCACCGTTTTCATTGGCGGTTACGGAAAAATCGGCAATGTTCACGCGCAAGTGTCGCTGTCCTAAATCATCAGGAAGCCATCTCAGGCGCTCCAAATTTACGCGTAAGGACTCAATCCTCGTTTTATTGTCTCGGTTGAGGGCGCGAATAGTCGCAATACCTGTGGCTCCATCCACATCCAACCCATTTTCTGCTTGAACTTCCTTGATGGCGGCCTCGGTCGCGGCATCATATTTGCCGGTCACATTTTCGCCAAGGAGTAAGCCTTTGAGTAAAAGTCGTTGCTGAATGGCTTTAACGGCGTCACCGCTGCTTCCGGGGCGCAGAAGTTCTTTGCTCTCGAGCGGTTTAAGGGGCGTCTCGTCAACGACCAGAGCTTTTATAAGTTCATCTTTTAATGCCCGGTAATGCGGCGTCTTCGGCGCAAGGTGCTGCAACGAATTTTCCACTCCTCCGGATAGAATTACCTCTGCCAAAAGCCTTGGCAGGTCGGCTTCACGTCTGATTGCCGTCCAGTCAGGCTCAACGGTGACAGCATTCACTTTCCCGTAAATCAGATGCGCAGCCGCTGACAGCCAGGCATCGGATGCGAGCTTTGCGCGAGTTTCGCCTATCGCTGATTTCAGGGTGTCGATGTGGTAATGACCGGGGTTAAGCCCATGAGCTTGCAGTGCCTCAAGCTCGGCGACAAGCGCTGTAACCCGGTCATTCGTCCACTCAATATCATCCATTGCCAAGAAAGCTGTTGTGGCTTCTGGTGCGAGAAGCTGCTCAGTCGAAATTTCAACTGGCTCGGCGGGTATCTGCGCCTGAGAACAGGATGTAATCAAAAGCGAGCTTGTTGAAAGCACTACCGTTTTCAATAGGATTTTCATGTGTGTTCCTTTCGGAAGGAATTATTACGTTTAATGAGATTTAAAACTTCGACGCCGATGGAAAAGGCCATGGCGAAATAGAGATATCCCTTGGGAATATGTGCGCCGAAACCCTCGGCGACCAAGACCATACCAATCATTAAAATAAAGGCGAGCGCGAGCGTTACAAGGGTCGGAGCCGCGAGCACTAAGCGCGACATAGGCCCCGCGGCAAAAATCATTGCCAACATCGACAGTGAGACAGCAATGTAAATGACAATTAGGTGCGGCGTCATGCCAATCGCGGTCAAAATAGAGTCCAACGAGAATATCGCATCAATCAATAGAATTTGTATAATTGCCATGGTGAAACCCAGCCGTGCTGGTTTGACATTAAAAATTGTGTTCGCGGGCTCATGATCGATATGTTCATGCAGTTCAGTCGTGGCTTTCCAAATAAGGAATAAGCCGCCGCTTATCATAATCAAGTCTCGCCATGAAAATGCTGTTTCAAAATTTGGATAGCCGTGGCTGTTCAGTTTGCCCTGCAAACCCAGATCAAAGACGATGTCTCGCAAACCGATAAGCCAGGCGGCAAGACTGAGCAGCAACAGGCGAAACAAAAGGGCTAACCCTAGGCCAATATTTCGGGCCTTGCTCCGTTGCTCTTCAGGGAGCTTGTTCGTGACAACAGATATAAACAGCAGGTTATCTATACCCAGAATAAGCTCTAGGACGATGAGCGAAACTAATGCCGCGATGACCTCGGGCTGCGTGAATAGGTCCAACATCGCTAGAGCCAGTGTTTGCTGATCATGACCTTATCAGTCATATGATTGGCAGTTTTGTGAATAATTATGTCCGCTCGCTGTCTTGACGGCAGAATGTTCTCTTTGAGGTTCTTGGCGTTTACATGGTTCCAAATGCGCTTGGCGGTCTGGACCTGCTCATTAAGGCTGCGGTCAACATATTTGAAATGGGCAGCGCTTTTATCACCGCGGACTTCATTTACCGATGCCAAAAAACGTTCAACATACCATTCCTCCAAAGCGCTAACATCAGCATCTAGAAAAACGGATATGTCAAAATAGTCCGATACGAATTCGGCTTCTTGTGACGGACTGGTGTGATAAGTTTGCAAAATATTTAATCCTTCCAGAATAAATACATCTGGCCGATCCACAATTTGCGTCTCACCTTTAACGATATCCCCCAGCCGGTGTGAGTAGATCGGACAGCTCACATTTGGGAATCCAGCGCTGACATCCTGCACAAATTTTAATAAATCCGCCCGGTGATAACTCTCGGGAAATCCTTTGCGGCCGGACATCTCGCGGAACAAAAGAGATTCTTTCGCCATTAAAAAGCTGTCGGTTGAAACCACGTCTACTTTGATGGCATCATTAAAACTTTCAAACATAGACTTCAGCAGCAGGCTGAGGCTTGATTTACCGGATGCAACGCTACCAGCTACACCGATTACAAAAGGTGTGACAGGTTCTGCCATGTTTAAAAAATGAGAGCGTGACTGCTTAACAATCATGGCGTCCCGAAAGCAAACGTAAAAAAACTCGGCAAGCGGACTATAGACCTCCTGAATATTGGATACGTGAAAATTCTTATGCGCCTTTGCCAACCTTTCCAGACGCGTATTAAACTTTGCCCGATTGAATGCAGGTCCTAGATCTTTCCAGTCTTCAATCGGAAAGGTTATGAAGTGCTCCAGTGAATGGGACATAGAGTGCTCCGGGTTAGGTGTGGGGAGGAGTTTTATTGAGGAAAAAACCATCGTGCGCCAACATAGTAGTTGTAAGATCGATTTATACCTGGAAGCTCGCGATAATTAGCGCGAATGTTCCGATCACGGCCGGTGACATATTCGCCGCCCACTGATAGCCGAAGGTTCTGACTTATATGATGACTGACGCCAGCAAACGCATTGGCATAAACATCTGGGTACGCATCATCCGCGAAAAGTACAAAATTGGGATCATTTTCAGCGACGCCCGAAAAACTGACTTTACGATGCTGTAAGCCGACTCCTGCTCCTAAAAATGGACGAAGTCTCCTGCCGTTCCTGAAATCATAGAATGCGTGCAGGCCCAGTGATCGCAATGTGTTTTCTCCGTCGATGTCCGCGCCGCCGTTCAGGCCGACTATATCCGAATGTCGGTAAGAAAATTCGGTTTCGAAGCGCCAGTTTGCATGACGCCTAACTCCAATGGCCCCTGCGATCTCATAGCTATTTTCAAAAATCAGATTATTTTCATCTTCAATGGCCCCATAGCCCCTTACGGCGACATAAAACCCTTCCTCGTCTACGACTTGACCAGTCGCAACAGGCGCGAGGAACAAATTTGCACTCGCATATGCTAGACATGCTGCTGATGTCGAAAACCAACGACCTGTTTTCATCTTAAACTCCCTGACGAACTGTTTCGTCCTTGAGCTTAATATTCGCGAAGCTTTGTTGAGTATATTCCAATCAAATCGTCATTTTGGAACCATTTGCGTGAAGACATGAAAAATATTCATTGCTTTCCACATCTTTAGCAAATTAGAGCTATCTTATGAAAATACGCCCCTCCAGAAGCTTTGAAAAAGCGATTCAGTTCATTGTTTTTCGAATGGGCGAAGATGCCGCCGCAGCAGCGGTGGGAAGATCTACCTCCTTACTCAGAAAATGGTCAGATCAAGATAATGATACCCTGCCATCCTTGCGCCAAGCTCTAACCTTGGACCAAGCATTTATTGAGAAAATTAAGGAACCCGCCCCAATCAGGGCCGCGTATAACGGTCAGCTTGAAAAAACTATCGACCAAATCACCCCCAAAAGTGAGACCATTGGAGAAGCCTACTTCAATATGCAATTGGCTGTCGGGGGGGTAACAAGACTACTTGCCGACCTTATGCTTCAACACAAAACCGCAAATGTTGATGAGCTTAAGCTCTCTCCTGTCGTTAAAGAGCTTTTACTCAGCGAGCTGGAAAAGCTCTCAGACGAAATCTCGGATCTAGAAGAATCTATTCGAGGAAATTGAATGGGGCCTTTATTTCGTTTAGCCAAGATTTACCTTCAAGCTTGAAATTCCGTGCACAAAATTGTTTGGAATAATTTTCTGCTCGCCGGTCCATTCTATGTTGGGAAAACGCTCAAAGAGTTTGGTAAAAGCGAGTTCTAGCTGCATTTTGGCAACGTGCTGCCCCAAGCACTTATGAGGCCCATGACCAAAGGCAATATGCTTATCCGCATTTGGCCGCAAAATATTGAAAGTGTCAGGATTTTCGAAAACCTCCGGGTCGCGATTTCCGGCGCCGTAAAAGAGCACGACCTTTTCGTCTTTCCCAATTTTTTGCCCGTTGATTTCTGTATCTTCAGTCGCGGTGCGGCGCATATGAATAACCGGTGAGACCATTCTTAGCGCTTCCATGCTCATCCGCGGGATAAGCGTGGGATCATCAAGAATCATCTGCTTTTGTTCTGGAAATTCTTTCATGAGCCGCAGAGTGCCAGAGATAGAATTTCTGCTAGTATCATTACCAGCAAAGATGATGAGCAGCCAGGATCCATCCAGATATTCCTGTGCCATCGGTTTTCCATTTAGCGTGGCGTGAGCAATCATAGAGAGCATATCATGGCGGGGATTAACGCGCCTATCCGCCATCACAGCTGCGCCATAATCAAACATTTCTTTGACGTATTTCTTGAAGCGCCAGAAGAATAGCGGGTTGGAAATCATCGCCTTCATGGGGTTTGTACCAACAATTTGCGCTAGCTCGAGATAATGCATCCATTTAACGATATTCGGCCGATCTTTTTCATCCACACCGAGCATTTCGCAAAGCGTAAAGAGCGGAATTTGTTCGGAGAACATCGGCACCAAATCAACTATGGGTCCTGCAGCCTCCATATCATCCAGCAATGAGTCAATTTTTTTGGAGACCTTTTCTCTTAGCTGCGCCACATATTTCGGGATGAAAAAATCTTTGTGCTGGATACGAAGTTCCATGTGATGCGGCGCGTCGAAGTTTATTAGATTATTCAAACCCGCATCAAATAGCTGGTCTAAAAATTTGGGGCCTTTATCCGTTAGAGCTAAATGTATGGACCCCTTCTGGGAAGAAAACACATTAGAATTTAACTCTACATGCTTAATGTCATGATAGCGTGTTACCGCCCAAATTCCATCAAAATGCTTATGGCGTGTCGTCTCCCACGCCACAGGTGCCGTTTCTCGTAACCATTGGTAATAGGCCCAAGGGTGTCCATCCACCCATTTGAGCGGATTACTGAGTTTAAACCGTTCTGATGGGGGGTATATTGGGTCGAATGCAGACTCGTTGCGGCCGACATCGGTATTCACATAATCACTGATAAGATCCATAGATAGTTGCTAATCAGAAATTTATCTCCCGTCACCCCACATTTATGTATGGTTTACCTCTAAAAATTTAGGCGTTATAATTTAAAATGGGCGCGAGCCAGCGTTCGACGTCTTCGACGCTCATATCCTTCCGGCGGGCATAGTCTTCCACCTGATCCTTCTCAATTTTACCAACCCCAAAATAGACGGAATCAGGATGACTGAAATAGATACCGGATACTGAACTAGCCGGATGCATGGCAAAGCTTTGCGTTAAGATAACGTCCGTTTCTTCCGTAGCATTGAGAAGGCGGAACAACGTCGCTTTCTCTGTGTGATCGGGCTGGGCAGGATATCCTGGCGCCGGGCGAATTCCATCGTAACGCTCTGCTATCAGCTCTTCACCTGAGAATGTTTCATCCGGAGCATACCCCCAGAACTCTCGCCGGACGCGCTGATGTAAATGTTCTGCAAAAGCTTCTGCAAGTCTATCGCATAA
This sequence comes from Hellea sp., assembly GCA_020629875.1. GTDB lineage: Bacteria > Pseudomonadota > Alphaproteobacteria > Caulobacterales > Maricaulaceae > Hellea. The sequence continues at coordinate 27,427 of JAHDCL010000024.1, read as the reverse complement.
GGCCTTGAAAAGAATAGAGTTATAGTCATCTCCCGCTTCTTTAAACTGATTAGAACGCTCATCTTCCCCAAGGCCTGCGGTTACGCAAAAACCGCCAACATAGTCGCCGCCGCCTTTAGAATTTACGGGTGCGCAGAAATCCGAAATCGAATAATTAGCTTTGCCATTCGCGCCTTTAGAGATTTGTTGGCGTAGTCCGTGGAAGGTGGCTGTCTTTTCTGAACGCCCCTCGTCTTTAAATATAGCGATATCATCACCAGTTTGACCAGCAGGCCAGAAACCATAGACAGCATTCGCCTTCACCCATTTTTCGGCAATCATTGTATCCAACATGGCATTAGCATCTCGGAACAAATCAGTTGCAGCCTCGCCATATCGTTCATTTTCTAAAATTGCAGGATAACGTCCCTTTAATTCCCATGTTGCGAAAAAAGGTGTCCAGTCAATGAAGTCGCGCAATTCAGATAGCGGATAGTCCTTGAGTGTTTTGGTGCCCAAGAATGTTGGTTTTGGCGGAGAGTAATTATCCCAATCCGTCATCCAGGGATTATCCCTCGCCTCCTTTAGCGTCAGGCGGGCCTTCGCGCTTTGACCACGCTGATGCGCTTCACGCGCTTTCTTATAATCCGCGCGTAGCTCCGCACTATAGCCCTCTTTCCCCTCGCCCAATAGTTGACCAACCACTCCAACCGCACGCGAGGCGTCCGTCACATAGACAGTCGGGCCATTTTTATAGGCGGGCTCAATCTTTACTGCCGTATGCGTTTTTGATGTCGTCGCCCCGCCAATCAAAAGCGGCATATCCATTTCCAGGCGCTGCATTTCTTTGCCCACAAAGACCATCTCATCAAGAGACGGCGTAATCAGGCCAGACAGTCCAATCATATCCACATCATGTTCTTTAGCAGCTGCCAAGATTTTATCGCAGGGCACCATCACGCCTAGGTCAACAACGTCATAGCCATTACACTGAAGAACAACGCCGACAATATTTTTACCAATATCATGCACGTCGCCTTTTACGGTCGCCATCAGGACCTTACCGTTAGAACTTCCCGCTGTCCCGAGGCGCTCTTTTTCTTCTTCCATGAAGGGCAATAGATGGGCGACGGAGGCTTTCATAACGCGGGCCGACTTTACGACTTGCGGTAAGAACATTTTTCCTGCCCCGAAAAGGTCACCCACGACATTCATGCCGTCCATCAGAGGCCCCTCAATCACATGAAGCGGACGATCGGCTCCCAACCGTGCCTCCTCTGTATCCTCGACAATAAAATCAGTGATGCCCCGTACCAATGCGTGCTCGAGGCGTTTTTCTACGGGTAATTTGCGCCATTCATCATCAACGACTTGCGCCTTTGCCTTGCCATCACCACGATATTTTTCCGCAATATCCAGCAATCGATCAGTGGCGTCTGGGCGGCGATTAAGGATGACATCTTCGACGCGTTCGCGGAGCTCTTCAGGAATATCATCATAAATCGTGAGCTGCCCAGCATTGACAATTGCCATGTCCAGACCCGCGGGGATAGCGTGATACAGAAACACACTATGCATCGCTTCGCGAACAGGATTATTGCCACGGAAGGCAAAGCTAACATTAGACAGACCGCCCGAAATGCGCGCATAAGGCAGGTTGGCTTTAATCCGCTTACAGGCTTCAAAAAACGCGACAGCATAATCATTATGCTCTTCAATCCCGGTTGCGACGGCAAAAATGTTCGGGTCAAAGATAATATCTTCTGGCGGGAAACCTACCTTTTCCGTCAATAGCTTATAGGCCCGTTCGCAAATCTCATATTTATGATCAGCGGTTTCCGCTTGCCCTTCTTCGTCAAAGGCCATGACAACAGCCGCCGCGCCAAGGTCGCGTACCTTACGAGCGTGGGCGAGAAATTCCTCTTCGCCCTCTTTCATCGAGATTGAGTTTACGACAGCTTTACCTTGCACGCATTTAAGGCCTGCTTCTAGAACCTCCCATTTCGAACTATCAATCATAATGGGCACACGGGAAATATCAGGCTCACCCGCGAGAAGCTGTAGGTACCGTGTCATTGCCGCGACGCCGTCAATCAGGCCATCGTCCATGTTGATGTCAATAATTTGCGCGCCGCTCTCAACTTGTTGGCGCGCGACGGATAGCGCCTTATCAAAGTCACCTTTGACAATGAGCTTTTTGAACCTCGCCGAGCCCGCTACATTGGTGCGTTCACCGATATTGATAAATTGAGTTGTATTCATGACTTAAACAGCAATCTGAAAGGGTTCGAGACCTGAGAGGCGAAGGGTTGGCTTTTGTGTGGGCACAGTGCGAGGCGCCGCGTCTACGACAGCTTTCGCAATCGCTCCAATATGTCCAGGCGTAGACCCGCAACACCCACCGAGAATATTGACCAGACCTTCCTCAGCCCAAGGGAGCATTTGGCGCTGCATATCGTCAGGCGTTTCATCGTATTCGCCAAAAGCGTTGGGGAGGCCCGCATTTGGAAAGGCCATAATACGTGTGTCGGCGACCCTTGAAAGAGCCTCGATGTGTGGACGCATTTCATCGGCTCCAAGCGCACAATTTAGTCCAACTGCAAAGGGCTTGGCATGGGCGATAGAGGTCCAAAATGCTTCTGGCGTCTGACCAGAAAGCGTCCGGCCGGAGCGGTCCGTGATTGTACCCGAAATCAGGATAGGCTTTTCATAACCGACATCGGCGAAAACCTCGCGAGCAGCCGCAATCGCCGCCTTACAATTGAGCGTATCAAACACCGTCTCAATTAAAATCGCATCGACGATATCAATCATAGCTTTCATTTGCCCAACATAGCTGTCTTTGACCTCATCAAAGGTGACATCCCGAAAACCTGGATCCTCAACTTTGGGCGAAATTGAGAGTGTCTTATTCATGGGACCAACGGACCCTAAAACCGCGCGCGGCTTTTCAGGTGTTTTGGCCGTCCACTCATCTGCGCATTTACGCGCAACTTTCGCCGCGGCGCGCGCAATTTCAGGCGCCAGATCAGACATATCGTAATCTGCCTGACTAATGGTCGTCGCGTTAAAGCTATTGGTTTCAATCAGATCGGCGCCGGCTTCTAAAAAGGCGTGATGCACTTTCTCCACTGCTTCAGGTTTGGTGAGAACCAATAAGTCATTATTGCCTTGAAGCGGGCTCGGCCAATCTTTGAATCGTTCACCGCGAAAGTCGTCTTCTTGAAGATTTTGCTTTTGCAGCATAGTTCCCATCGCCCCATCTAGCATGAGGATACGAGACTCTGATGCGGTGGTCAGTTCGTCCCAAATTTTCGATGATTGAGCCATTTTAGAGCATCCTGAATTTTAAAATCAGCGCTCCTTATCAATTAAAGAAGGAATTGTATATAAAGAATTCTTTATATCTAATACTCAAGCGCAACTTTATCAACTGTGAGGCCTGATTGATAGGCATACAGATACGCAAACAGCCTGCGCACGAACCAACAAGCAACTCGCTCTTACATTAATAGATTAGGCGGTTATGGCCTTAGGTATCAGCAGCGGTGCTCTCATCGCCCGCCTCTCCCTCAACGTCCTCATCGTCATTATCTTCGATTCGGCCGACGGAAACGACTTTCTCACCTTCTTTGGTGCGCAAGACCCAAACACCCTTTGCAGAGCGCTGACTGATCGAGATATTTTTAACGGGCGTACGGATAAGCTGCCCACCATCTGTGACCAGCATGATTTGATCTGTGTCTTCGACGATAAAGCTACGCACAAGCTTAGCCGCGGGCGCTTTTTTACCGCGGTCCAGAATCTGCGCGACCATGCCCTTACCGCCCCGGCCCTTACAGGCATAGCGGAAGGAAGAGGTGCGCTTACCAAGACCATCATCGGCGATCGTGAGAACGAATTGTTCATTAGCGGAGAGGAAGGCATAACGTTCATCATCCAGAAGCGTATCTGTCTCTTCATCAGGCGTCTCTTCGACGACGTCATCGCCCAAAGCGCGGCGTTCGGCGCCTGAGCGCTTGAGGAAGGCCTGACGCTCTTCTTGTGTGATCTCAACATGGCGCAGAACGGCCATAGAAATCACCTCATCGCCATCTTCTGCCCCGAAATTAGCGAGGCGAATACCGCGAACACCCGTAGACGCGCGAGAGTTAAAGCGACGGGCATCAGAGACCTTAAAGCGAATGACCTTACCCAGAGCGGTTGTCAGCATGATATCGTCATCTTCGGAGCAAACGCGCACATCGACAATACCGTCGCCCTCATCCGGTTTCATCGCAATTTTACCGTTCCGATTGACCCGCGTGAAATCCGCTAGAGAATTCCGGCGAACCCCGCCTGAACGCGCCGCGAACATGATATCAAGATCTTTCCAGCTCTCTTCATCTTCGGGCAATGCCATGATAGAATTTATCTTTTCGTCTTGATCAAGAGGCAAAATATTCACGAGAGCCTTCCCGCGTGTATTCGGCCCGCCCAAAGGAAGCTTCCACACCTTCAGCTTATAGGACATGCCCGTGGAGCTAAAGAACAGCACAGGCGTGTGTGTTGTCGCGACGAAGACTGTGGTGACGTAATCCTCATCCTTCATCGACATGCCCGCACGGCCTTTACCGCCGCGGCGCTGAGCGCGGTAAGTATCAAGCGGCGTACGCTTAACGTAGCCAGCAGCCGTAACTGTAACGACCATATCCTCAACCGCGATGAGGTCTTCGTCCTCAAAATCTTGACCGCCAGCCGTGAATATAGAACGGCGCGGCGTGGCAAATTTCTCTTTAACTTCAGTGAGTTCTTCGCGAATGATCGCCTGAACACGGGCGCGCGAGCGTAGGATATCAAGGAGATCCGTAATCAAAGCCGCGAGTTTTTCGACCTCATCCGTGATTTCGTCCATGCCAAGCTGTGTGAGTTTGAGCAGGCGCATATCCAATATCGCTTTGGCTTGCTCATCAGTTAGCTCAATAGTGCCGTCATCATTCAGCTTGGAGCGCGGATCAGCGATAAGCTCAAGCATAGGCTGCATGGTTTTTGCGGGCCATCGACGCGATTTTAAGTTTTCGCGCGCTTCTTTGGGGTTACTTGACCCTCGTATAATCTTGATGACTTCATCAATGTTGGCGACGGCTGTGGCAAGGCCCACCAAAATATGGGCGCGAGCGCGCGCTTTAGCGAGATCGAACTTAGAGCGGCGGGCAATAACTTCCTCGCGGAAAGCTAAAAACGCCTCCAGCATCTGCCGCACATTCATCTGCTCCGGCTTACCGCCATTTAGCGCCAACATGTTGGAGCTGAAATTTTGCTGCATAGATGAGAAGCGGAATAATTGATTCAGCACCACATCCGCCACGGCGTCACGCTTTAGCTCAATAACAACGCGCATGCCGACACGGTCAGATTCATCGCGGACAGCAGAGATACCCTCAATGCGCTTCTCATTAACAAGAGCCGCTATCTTCTTGATCATATTGGCTTTATTGACCTGATAGGGCAACTCAGTGACAACGATAGCGAAGCGATCCTTGCGAATTTCTTCAACTTCCGTCACGGCCCGCATCGTAACAGAGCCCTTGCCCGTCAGCACACCTGCACGGGCACCGCTACGGCCCATAATGAGCGCGCCTGTCGGAAAGTCTGGCCCGGGAATGATTTCAAGCAAATCTTCATCGGAGAGATTGCCATCATCCATCAAGGCGAGCGTTGCATCGACCACTTCGCCAAGGTTATGCGGCGCAATATTGGTCGCCATACCCACAGCAATACCGCCTGCACCATTCACGAGAATATTTGGGAAACGCGACGGCAGAACAACAGGTTCTGTCTCGGAAGCGTCATAATTTTCTTGGAAATTGACTGTATTCTTCTCAATATCAGCCAAGAGCGAGGCCGCGGGCCGATCCATACGCACTTCGGTATATCGCATCGCAGCGGGCGGATCGCCATCAACGGAGCCGAAGTTACCTTGTCCATCCAAAAGCGGCAGACGCATAGAGAAGTCCTGCGCAAGACGCACAAGCGCATCATATACCGCACTGTCACCATGGGGGTGATACTTACCAATAACGTCGCCGACCACACGTGCAGACTTCTTATAAGCCTTCTCACGCGTAAAGCCGTTCTCATGCATAGAATAGAGAATACGGCGATGAACAGGCTTAAGCCCATCACGAACATCAGGGATCGCCCGGGAGACAATAACCGACATGGCATAATCGAGATAGGAGCGTTTCATCTCCTCTTCGATGGTTATAGGAGACACGCCCTCTGGAAGAGCTGCGGGGCCCTTATTCTCGTCATCCTCGGGAGTATCTATCTCGTCGCTCAAGCTGTGATGGTCCCATGAAAATCAGGCCACTCGAATCGCGCGGCCTTTGCCTTCAAAGCTTAGCATTTAAGGAGTTGGGCATCAAATGAATGCCAACGATTTTCAATAAATTCGAAACACTGTTTTAAGCAGGTTTTACGAGACTTTTTTAGCTTTTAACGCGGATATTATCTTTCGCAATTTCCTTACCAATTTTCGCAAAGGCAGCTTTAAAAGCGGTTGCATCATCGGCGTCAAAATAAAATTCGGACTTTTCTTTCTCAATTTTTTCTTTGTCCATACAATGCCCGAGAGCCTGACCGGTTTCTTGGATACCGT
>JAHDCL010000024.1:0-20708 GCA_020629875.1 Hellea sp. | reverse complement strand
CTTTGAAGCAATTCCGGCCGAGCCGCGTTCTCTTCTAATTCATCAAAAAGTAGTTTGGTCGATTGCTTTAAAACCGTAATTTTTGTAGCGCCGCTAGAGGTGTTTCCGCCCATGGAACCAGAAACATCTAATGCAAACATGATTGAGAGGGGGTCGAGTTCTGTCTGGTAGGATACAACGCTTTTAGCTGACACGACCAGTTCATCCTGACCAAGGACTTTTCCGAAAAATGATTCGAATTTACGAGGAATAGCAACAGTAACTTCGACCTCCTCCGCATCATCATCAAATTTAACAATAGTGTTTTTGGCAAGATTATAGTCAGGAATGAATTCCTGGTGATAACTGATACTTTCTCTTACGACCTCTTCCCTGTTTTCAGGATCAATCCTCGCAACCTGAGCTCCAGAAATGGCGGCAGTATCTGCCATATCTTGTAGAACGCCCTTTGCTTGTTGCATGCGTGATGTTTCGATAACGATGGCGATAGCGAATACCAGCACCCCCACGACGACAGAAAACATAATCGCGAAGTTGCCCTGCGTATTGTGACAGTAATTAGCCCATAGATTTTTCATTTGCGTAAATCCCACTCCAGCAATGGATGGCATCTACGCGTTAAATGTTAAGCTCCACAAAAGTTTTTTGGATAAAAAAGGATTAATCCTCATCTCCCGGCCAGATCTTATTCCACCAATCGACCTTCTTTTTGGGCTTATCGAGATCAAAAAGCTCACCCTTGCCTGAGGCCTTGATCTTGGTACGAATATATTTCGTTTCCCACCCCGTCAGGTTCGCGAGTGTCTTTATCTCCATTTCCTTGCGGGCATTCACCTGCTCTTTGTATTTTTCGGCCTCCGGGCAATCCATTTCGCCGTCATACGCATGACGCAAGATATAACGCCCCTGAAAATTCTGTCGGTCGCCTGTCTGTTTAAACTTCAGGTCCTCTGGGAAGCTCTCAGCATCGTATCGCACATGCAGGCGCGTGACATAAACGTTCTTCGCCATTTGCTTGGGGCGGATACGGCGCGGCATGGGCATTGGTCGATCAGGGCGCTCCTCATCAAGCCAGAATACACCGAGCTCCCGGAGCTGTTCATTTGAAAGCGGATCAGCAGCGCAAGGGTCACACCAATTCATATCCCAGGCATATTCCATGAAAACGCCATGGCCGCCTTCGCGATTGGCCGCGGTTTTATACATATCCCTATAAAAATCTCCGAAATCGTCTTTGATGAAGATTGGGAGCTCTTTATTAGACGGAATTTTTTGAGTTCGATAATTCGTGGTTTCAACTTTGCCGTTTTTTGTCAGCGTATAAACGAAGAGGTCTTGGTCGCCTTGCGCGTTTACCGTGCCCAGACGGATAGGTAGCATAAATTTCGGGGACTCGTAAGCGACAGCAATAGGGCGCAGCATTTCGCCGCCCTGCTTGGCTTTTTCTTCGAGGTTCACCTTGGCGACGAAGAATTTCATGTCTTGTTTGATATAACTACCGAGTGTTTTCTTGGCCTTTGCAGGGACCTTATAGCCATTGGTTTCAAGCCATGTTTGAAGGCCGTCGCTTTCCTTCGCCGAAAGGATGAGGATATCATATTCTCCCACGGAAAAGCTTTCTTCGATGGTGACGCCCAATTCCGCGGCTTCATCCTCCATCATCTCAACAGAGGCGGATGGCGCGTCCGCGCTCATGGTGCGCATCTGCTTTTCCATGTAAAGGCGCTCGCAGGGATTTCTATCAAAATACTCGACCAGTCTCGGGGCGGTATAAGCATCTAAATGATCCAGCAATGACGCATCAGAAATATGCACTTGTTCCTTCGTAATCACGGTCGGCACTGGAATGACCATGGCGAATTCTGTCGGGTCCCCAATATAGTCATTGGCCATAGTGATAACGGTGCGGTCGCCGTCACGGACTAGCGCGACTTTGGAGCTTTGGTTAAAGAGCTCCGTATCGGCTTTGGCCACATAGAAGCCGCAAAAGGCGGAAGCCGATGGCGCGGCGGTCAGCGCTGTTAAAGCAATGGCGCTACTCAGCAGGTATTTAAACTGTTTCATGGGAAACTCCTTTGGGTGTAATCGTAAATTTGGGCCAGTGGTAACGGCCCGCGGGAATAAATCTGTCGATGAACGGCACGATGGGCGCTGTTAGGATAAGCGCAAGGATGATGCCTGCGGCATTGTAGAAGGCGAATTGAATGGTAAAGCCCAGCGTTGCGACCATCATGGCGTAAAGCACACGCCCCAGCCGCGCATCTGGCGTCGTCTTGGGATCGGAAATCATAAAGAACGCGAAAATGAGTAGAGCCCCGCTTTGCAATTGATGCACGGGTATAGTGAGCGGGTCGCCGAGCCAAAGGGCGCGTCCAAAAATCAAAGCCGCATAGCTGGCCAGTAATGCTAGGCTCACATCCCAGCGTTTGGCTTTGCCGGTCACAACACCGCCCATGCCGAGCAGGAACACGGCAAATATAGGCGCTGTGCCCCACTGCCCCGGTGATATCCAAGCGCCCGTAAAGAAAAGCGACAAGATAACGAGACCAAAATTGGCAGGGTTGAAAATATGCTTACCCTTCCAGCGCAAAACATATTTGGACCCTATAGCCAATATGCCCGCGGCAATAGAAAGCGTCACCGAACCCGTTCGCAGTAAAAGGGTCAGAGACAGCGCCGATATTAGGGGGCTGCGCGCGTCAAATTTTCGGCCAACAACCTTGTCGGCAATCGCTTGCGTCCCGACCGTTGAGCCGACACAGGCCACAACATGCCACCAAGGCAGCTGAAAAGCAAAATGGAAAGTCCCAAGCAGAATAAGCGAAGATAAGACGATAATTTGGTAGTGACGCGGATCAGCGAGAAGCGCGCGCAAAAGAGCGCCTCGTTTCTGCATCCCTTGGGAAACTCCCGCCATGCCTTCACCTTTATAACTACGTCATCATAACACGAGAACAATGCGGCGCAATCATGGCGCACATATCGTCCTTTTAAGAGTAAGACGCATGCCGAAGGGGAAACCTTGGAAGAAAATTTAGGATTTTTGCATTTTCCTTCGAAACGCATAAAAAAAGCCCGCACAAATGCGCGAGCTCTATTAAAGTCTCAATTGGACAATAGCCTAAAACGGAATCTCATCATCCAGGTCAAAATTCTCTTTCGGGCCTTCCATGGCTGAGGCTGATTGACGTCCGCCGCCTTGGTTCATGTTGTTACCATAAGCAACGCTATCTTGGTTATAGCCGCCGCCTCCGCCGCCCATACGCGCGCCGCCGCCTTCATTGCGGCCGTCTAGCATGGTGAGATTTCCGCCATAGCCCTGCAGCACCACCTCGGTGGTGTATTTGTCTTGGCCGCTATTATCTGTCCATTTGCGCGTTTGAAGTTTGCCTTCGATGTAAAGCTTGCTGCCTTTTTTGACATAGCGCTCAATCACGCCAACGAGGCCGTCATTGAACACAGCAATACGGTGCCACTCTGTTTTCTCTTTGCGCTCGCCGCTTTGCTTATCGCGCCAGTTTTCTGACGTGGCGAGTGAGAAATTCGCGACTTTCCCGCCATTTCCAAAGGTACGAATTTCAGGATCATTCCCGACATTACCCACTAAAATCACTTTGTTTACGGACCCGGCCATGTTTCACCTCGAATAGGATTTGTATTTGTTCTTCTTATGTTCTAGACAATTCACAGCTAAAATGCAAGGCTGCGATTCACTAGACTTGTTTTGAAGTTTTGCCGCCCTTAAGTCCATCCTTACGCGTATATTGTCCACAAGCTTTTCCTAAACATTCGGAGCCGCCGCCACATGCATAAACATATCCAAGTCCGCGGCGCGCGTGAGCATAATCTAAAAGGCGTCAATATAGACCTGCCCCGAGATAAGCTTATCGTCATCACGGGTCTGTCGGGATCGGGAAAATCTTCCCTCGCCTTTGATACAATTTATGCTGAGGGACAGCGCCGCTATGTGGAAAGCCTCTCGGCCTATGCGCGGCAATTCCTAGAGCTGCAAGGCAAGCCGGATGTGGATTCCATCGAAGGTTTGTCGCCGGCTATTTCGATTGAGCAAAAGACAACATCGCGTAATCCGCGTTCGACGGTTGGTACTGTCACCGAGATTTATGATTATATGCGCCTCTTATGGGCGCGGGTGGGGATACCCTATTCTCCCGCCACAGGCCTGCCCATCACCAGTCAAACCGTAAGCCAAATGGTGGACCGGGTCATGACACTGCCTGAGAGCACTAAGCTCTATATCCTCGCGCCGATCGTGCGGGGCCGAAAAGGCGAATATAAGAAAGAGCTCGCCCAGCTCATGAAAGACGGGTTTCAGCGCGCCAAGATTGACGGTGAGTTTTACCGCATCGAAGACGCCCCTGACCTCGATAAGAAATTCAAGCATGATATTGATGTCGTTGTTGACCGTGTCGTGGTGCGCGAAGGCCTTGAAGCGCGCCTCGCCGAGAGTATTGAAACAGCTCTGCGCCTGGCAGATGGTCTCGCCGTGGCGGAACAGGCCGATAATGCAGATGAACGTATGTTGTTCTCTGAAAAATTTGCCTGTCCCGTATCAGGCTTCACAATCTCAGAAATCGAACCTCGGCTTTTCTCATTCAACAGCCCCCATGGGGCCTGCCCCGTTTGTGACGGCCTAGGTAAAGAGCTAAAGTTTGACCCGGGCCTGGTTATTCCTGATGAAACCAAATCCCTCGCGGGCGGAGCCATTGCCGCATGGCCCAATAAGACCAGCGGTCTTTACATGCAGACCATCAAAGCCCTATCGGAACATTATGGTTTTAAGATCGATAAACCGTTCAAAAGCCTCGCCGATGGCGCCAAAGAGGTTGTGCTTTACGGCACCAAAGGCGCGAAGATTAAATTCGTCTATCAAGATGATGGCCGCCGCTATGAAACCACAAAGCCTTTTGAAGGCGTTATTCCCAACCTGGAGCGCCGCTACCGCGAAACCGAGTCCACATGGATGCGTGAAGAGCTCGGCAAATATATGTCAGACGCACAATGCACGACATGCCATGGCAAGCGCCTAAAGCCAGAAGCTTTATCCGTTCGCGTCGGCGATATGGATATTTCCGTCACAGGCGAGATGTCCATTCGGGACGCCCTCGCCCGTTTTGAGCAGCTCGGAACCGAGCTGTCTGATAAAGAAATGGAAATTGCCTCACGCATTTTGAAGGAAATCCGTGACCGTTTGAAATTCCTCAATGCCGTAGGGTTAGACTATCTCACCCTCGGGCGTGGATCTGGCTCGCTCTCAGGCGGCGAATCCCAACGTATTCGCCTCGCCTCCCAAATTGGGTCTGGCCTAACGGGAGTTCTCTATGTGCTCGATGAACCCTCTATTGGTTTGCATCAGCGCGATAATGCCCGCCTCTTGGAAACACTTCAAAACCTACGCGATCTGGGTAATACTGTCCTCGTTGTCGAACATGATGAAGACGCTATCCTGACCGCTGATTATGTTGTCGATATGGGCCCTCTCGCAGGCGTCAACGGCGGCGAAGTCGTGGCCCAAGGTACACCTGATAAAATCAAAAAATCCAAGAAGTCTCTGACGGGGCAATATCTCACGGGTAAGAAAGAAATTGCGATCCCTAAAGAGCGCCGCAAGCCTTCTGGCAAAAAGATTGTCGTTAAAGGCGCGCGCGGCAATAATCTTAAAAACGTCACGGCGGAATTCCCCATTGGCCTCATGACGTGCGTATCGGGCGTATCGGGCGGCGGCAAATCCACCCTAACGATTGAGACACTCTACAAAGCAACCGCAAGACGGCTCAACAAATCCACCATCCAGCCTATGCCTCATGATGATGTCATAGGGCTCGAGCATTTGGACAAAGTCATCGACATTGACCAAAGCCCGATTGGCCGCACCCCCCGCTCTAACCCCGCGACCTATACTGGCGCCTTCACGCCCATCCGGGAGTGGTTCTCTGGCCTGCCCGAAGCCAAGTTACGCGGCTATAAGCCTGGGCGTTTCTCCTTCAATGTCAAAGGCGGTCGCTGCGAGGCCTGCCAAGGCGGCGGCGTTATCAAAATTGAAATGCACTTCCTGCCAGATGTCTATGTGACCTGTGATGTGTGCAAGGGCGCGCGCTATAACCGCGAAACGCTTGAAATTAAATTCAAAGGCAAATCGATCGCCGATGTTCTCGACATGACAATTGACGAAGCCGCTGAGTTCTTCAAAGCCGTGCCAAGTATTCGCGACAAAATGGTGACGTTACAACGTGTTGGCCTGACCTACCTCAAAGTTGGGCAGCAAGCGACAACCCTATCCGGCGGTGAAGCGCAGCGCGTCAAACTCGCCAAAGAACTAGCCAAACGCGCAACCGGCCGAACGCTTTATATCTTGGATGAACCGACAACCGGCTTGCATTTCGAGGACGTGAATAAACTCCTGACTGTTCTCAATGAACTTGTCGATAATGGAAACACCATGGTGATTATTGAGCATAATCTGGACGTCATAAAAACCGCCGACCACGTCATCGACATTGGCCCCGAAGGCGGCGATGGCGGCGGCGAAATCGTAGCCCTAGGCACGCCTGAGCAGGTTGCCAAAGTTAAGGGGAGCTGGACAGGTAAGTATTTGAAACCAATGCTGGAGCGAGATGCAGCACGGCGGAGGAGCTAACGTTTTTCGGGTATAAGTCTACCCCCCATATCCGTTAGACGAAAAGTCACTTTATTCGTAACATCTTTACGAGCCTGATCTTCTGGAGCGTCAACGGCAGCTTGATATCTCCACTTAGCGACTGAGTCCAAAGTCGGCTTTTCGAATATTTTTTCTGTAGAGTTAATGACCTTGATATTTATAGGTTTACCCTCTGCCGAGACATCAAACATGACATTAACATGACCTGAGCGGCGCGCTCTAGAAGGCATTCTCGGAGGCACACGCAGTAAAGGTAGCGCCTGATTTTTATAATTCTCATAGGGCCAACACTCACAAAGACCCGCCTGTTCAGCCTCATCCAAGCGCCCTGCATCTTCTAATTCTGACCGTGTTAGCATCCATTGTGTGAAAGCCGTTTTCACAAAAGGGTGCTCAGCTGGGATTGCACCCTCCAAATTTTGCATGACCGTTTGGTATTCAAGGGCCGCCGCAATGGGTTTATCTACGCCTCTAAGACTATTACCTTTAAAAAGCTTAAGTAAAATCGGATAATGTGTGGACAAATTATCTGTGCGCTTTTTGAATAGCTCCTCTGCTTTCGCCGCAGCAGTTAGAGCTTTTTCATGATTATTCCTGAGTTCATAATGTCTTGCGCGCAGAACCTCCATGTCGCCTTCATAAGTGCTTCCTTGTCTTTCATACTTTTCAAGGGCCTTTTCCATATCATCGAAATAGCTTCCATCACCACCTTCGATATACTTCCCATTCTTGATGCGTGCTAAAGTAAGACTTGTCTCTATGCGATTTAAATGACGTACAAGCGCCATATCGGCGGCTGCTTCACCGTGAAGGTCAGCGAGTTTTATAGCACGTGCATGAACCCGCATGCGTTCTTTGTATTTTTTGTAAGTGTAGTCCTTAGTGGGGTTTATATCTGCAAAATTTGCCGCCAGATCTCCTGTCGTCTTGCTATCGCCCATCATTTTCTCGGCAAGTTCCCAAGCGCGTTTAGCCTGTTCATAGGCCCTATCATTATCCCCTGCTTTCAAAGCCGCACGGTACTCTTTATATGGCTTCAAGACCTCCGGCGGAGTTTTCGCTTGAGCAACTCCGGTTAAAGCAAGGGCGAGCCCGAAAGATAAAAACAGCTTTTTCATGATTGCTTCTCCTAGCACTTTAATAGCGCTAAATTTTTTGAATTACAACCTAGAGAAACATTATTCAAAATTAGGCGCTGGATCATCTTCGACCCACCATCTCACCGCATAACAGTTCACGCCCGCGACAAGTAATATCCATGCAGCCATGGCGGCGGCATTAATGATCATCGCGATAATACCCAACGCCATGCCGATGGGTCCTTTCATACGTTCAGCAGCAGCCTCTATCAGTACACGGGGGTTTTCTTCACCGAGGCCTGAGACAGCCCAGAGAAAGCCCATATCCCCTGTCGCGATGCCGATAGAGATGGTGTAGATGATGTAATAGGCAATATACCCCCCGACATAGGTCACAAGGTAAGCCACGAAGAGGTTCCAAAAACGGTTCTTAGTTACTTTGTTCGCAGCCAAGACATGGGTTTTATCGCGCAGCATCGATAGAGCCGCCGCTGGCGCAAGGCGTATAGGCACAGCAATAAACATAGCGATAATCGCAAAAACCCCAAAGAGAACAACAATAGCTGCGAGTATTGGCGCGACAGCTCCGAATGCCGCGGCCAATAATCCAATAGCAAAGGCCCCAAGAAAATAGATAAAAAACACCAGGGCCCACACCCCAAGCTGGCAGAGCATTGTGCGAAGCTCCATACGTCCAAACCGCAAGGGTTGGCGGGCCGCTTCGACATTATGAAAATAGCGTTTGTAAAGGGCCGTCTCTCCCGCTGCAACAACCGCCCACATCGCCATCATAAATGCGAACATTCCGGGCAATATCTTACCGAAAGCAGTCAACATGCCTTGAGGGTCGGGCGGCTCCTGGCCACTAAATACCGCACGATTACTCAGCCAGCTTTGCTCTAAAACGTCGCCATATCCTCCAATAAACATTGGAACAGTGACAATAAATGCAATCGATAAAAAAGCCGACATCCAGAACCAAAGGCGGATGACAAAGTCTTTGCCGCCCGGCGTCATAAAGGCGCCACCCGCCGCACCGTTAAAATCAAATGCAGCAATTCGTTTTCTAGCTTCAATCATGATTCTACTCTCCCTCTGGTAGAGCCTATGCGAAAAATGAACAGAGGTGAAGGCAATTGCTTGTCTTATGCCAATAGCTCGCCTACATCGCGCCCATGACGACTTCATCACATATCAAACCCGTTCATATCATTGGCGCCGGCATGGCGGGCTCCGAAGCCGCTTGGCAATGCGTGCGTCGCGGCGTGCCCGTAATTTTGCATGAAATGCGCCCTAGCCGCATGACCGAGGCACATCAATCAGATGGGTTTGCAGAACTAGTTTGCTCCAATTCTTTCCGTTCTGATGATAAGACAGGTAATGCTGTTGGCGTATTACATGAAGAGATGCGCAAAGCTGATAGCCTCATTATGGGCATGGGTGATATGACTAAACTACCCGCGGGCGGCGCGCTGGCTGTGGACCGTGAAGCATTTTCGGATGCCGTAACAACAATCCTGCAGCAGCACCCACATGTCACAATCGAATATGGCGAGGTTAAAGGCCTCCCGCCCAAGGAATGGGGCAATACGATTATCGCAACGGGTCCGCTCACAGCTCCTTCACTCGCCAATGCAATTTTGGAAGAGACAGGCGAGGACAGCCTCGCCTTTTTTGATGCCATTGCCCCCATCGTCTACAAAGACTCTATCGACTTTTCCAAAGCGTGGATGCAGTCGCGCTACGATAAAAAAGGCCCTGGCGGGGACGGCGCGGATTATATCAATTGTCCATTGGATAAAGAGCAATATGAAACCTTCATCGAAGCTCTAATCACATCTGATCAAACAGAATTCAAAGATTTCGAAAAAGACACGCCATATTTTGAAAGTTGCCTGCCCATCGAGGTTATGGCCGCGCGCGGTGCAGAGACTTTGCGGTGGGGCCCGATGAAACCTGTTGGCTTGACCAACAAACATAACCCTACAGTAAAGGCCCATGCCATTGTCCAGCTGCGCCAGGACAACGCCCTTGGTACGCTCTATAATATGGTGGGTTTCCAGACAAAGATGAAATATGGCGCGCAGGCCGAGATTTTCAAAACCATCCCCGGATTGGAAAATGCCGTTTTTGCAAGACTTGGCGGCATCCATCGTAACACCTTCATCAATTCACCAAAGCTGCTCAACAACCAACTGCAATTAAAGTCGCGCCCCGATATTCGGTTCGCGGGACAGATTATGGGCGTTGAAGGGTATGTCGAAAGCGCGGCACTCGGTCTTATCACGGGGCGGATGGCGGCGGCTCAAGCTGCGGGCAATCTATATCCTGCACCGCCGCTGACCACGGCAATGGGGTCTCTCGTCGAACATGTGACAGGCGGATATATGACGGGACCAAAAGCCAAGTTTCAGCCCATGAATGTGAACTTTGGCCTCTTCCCGCCTATGGAAGAAGAGATTACCTACCCGAAAGTCAATGGAAAGCGTCTACGCGGCAAAGACAAAACGCGTTACAGGAAAAGCCTTTTGGCCAAACGTGCCCTACAGGACATCAAGGCTTGGGTAACGGCCTAGCGCTTACCCACCATGCCTTTGGGCGGCTCTATGCGCTTATGATTTTCATCGGCCAGACCGACTAAAATCGCGCGGCCAGAGGGCGCGATTTTGAATATACCATATTCGCCCGCTTCATATGCTTCGGCTGTACCATTTTGGAAGTAGTATCGAGGCGCCCCAAATGTGACCCCTCGTTTCTGGCGGATAAAATTTATTAAGACCTCATTTTTTGCAAGCGCGGCCCCATCCGCAATTCTTTCAAACCTACCAACCTTTTGCTCATCCAAGGACAAGACGAATTGTCCAGAAGTCGGCAGTGCCTCAGGCAGGCCCACAGGAGACTCTTCGGCGTATCTAAGGGCCATAAAATCCCCCATCATAAGCGCCCGCGGATCCACTGGACGCAATTCAAGCAGCACCATTTCACCATTGCGCTTGATGTCTTCCAACGCCTTAATTTGAGGTCCGAAAAGCCCTGCAATAGCCAAGGCGCCTAATGCGATAAGACCGAAACGTAAAAGCTTCATGATACCACCTTCTCAGCGCGCTGAATAAACATCCAAACGCCTAGAAAAACCAAGCCAGAAACAAAGAGGACAATCGCTTTTGTCAGCAAATCAAAACTGAGATCATAATAGAACATCGTTAGGAAATAGACCTGCAATAATGTTCCGATAATAGCCAAATTCCTTGAACCTAAAATATAGCCTGTGAGTATCAGCAAGAGTGCTGACGCTCCGCCCAGAGGCACAAGAGCAGCGCCGATCAGAAGCGGGATGAGAACCACGATAGGTGGTTGAAAATTCCCTAGCGCCTTCCCGCGATTTAAATATGCCACGCCGGCAAGTAAGACGATGAGGCTGATAAACCTTGCGGGCCAATCATCGGAAAACCGCGAGGCATCCACGGAGCTTGTCCAGCGCTGTGAATGCACCAAGGCGATACCTAATATTGCAGGCGCCATAAGAAAAGCCGTTCCTGCAGCTTTAGAAAGGCGCTTACCCATAGGGCGCGTGAGAAGAACAACCCCTACCAGGGTAGATATAACCAGTATGATGCTCTCAACCATAGGCGCCTTAAGATGGTATAACTCCATCCCAATGAGCGTAATGATCGCTGCGGCCGATAAAAATTGTAGTATTCTATCGCGCACTAGAGCCAGAACAATCCCGCTCAGAAAGAGGAGTAATAGGATAATGGCGTCGAAGTCTTTGAGCGCTATTCCAAAGCCGATGGCTGCAGAGACACCTCCGACAATAATCATCGTGTTGAGCATATGCTGGACGTAAGGAGACTCAGTTTTACGCCTCAAAAAGATAGAGACCGCAAAAATGAAAATCCCGAGACTACCCAAAGCGAGCTCGTCATCAAAACCAGTCATGAGTCCGATAAGAGAACCAAAGAATACACACCCAAGGAGCGCCGTTAAAATACCGGCCAAAGCGAGGAAAACCGCCATATACCAAGGTTGATCCCGCGACGCGTCAGCGTTTAATATTTTCGCAACGCGCGAGGGGTCCAACCCAAGATGATTGGAAAACTTGGATGAGGTGATTATAGCAGCTTCATCGCCCTTACTTTCTCCGTCATCTTCGGCCACAGGGGCTCGCTTATAGCGCTCAATAAAGTGCCGAAAAACGGCCACAAGTCCAACGGTCAATGCGCCCAACCAAAGGAACACAAGAAACATAGTTCCCACGTCCCAATTCATATCGAAGAGCTTGAAGCCAAATTGGGCTACTAAAGTGAATACTCCGAAACTCGCCAGAGACAATGTGGCGAGACTGGGTTTTACATTGTACAAATAAGCGAGAAGCGCGCCGGAGAACCCTAATGCAAGCAGCCAGAGAGAGCTGGCCTTACCCCAAAAACTCTCGGTAAACCCAAAGAAAGCAAACCCAACAGCCCCCAGTACTAAAAGAACACGAAACCATTCTGCCCTCGCCCAAGACATTCGCGGTGAAATGAACTTATCCAGACCTATGAGCGCGGCGACAACCCCAGCCGACACAGCGATGTTCAAACCATTGGCTCCAACTTCATTCCCTGCAAGGCGCAATCCAGAATTGGCGTAGCTTGATATCGCAACGGTAAAAATAACGATCCAGACAGTCCAGTGGGCTAAATTTCGGGAGGCCAATGCGAATGGCAGCGTCAGTATTGCCCAGAACACAAATGGCGTATGTATCATGGCCGGCGTTTGATAGACCTGCCCCAAAACGGCAAACATCACGCCGGTCAAAACCGTTGCGGAAATGCCTAAGGCCTGACCTATGGGATGATCAAGCTTGACAAGGACCCACCCCGCGAGACTGGCAAATATTCCGCCGCCCACCACGGCAAATTTCGTCATGCCCGATAAATCATTCCAGTTGAAAGCAAAGAAAAAGATAATCCCAGAAAGGATGTGTCCAATCGCTAAGGCAAATAGGGCACGTATCGCCCAACGCTTCCAAAAGGCGCCGTCTCTTAGAAAAGAGACAGCTTTCATGTAATCAACCCCTTCAACAGCTCCGGCCTCTATGAGAGGCGGAATATCTTCCAGCGAAACCGTAAGAGGTTGAGCCACTAGCTAGGTAGCGTAAAGGTCATCGGCGCACCTGGCCCTAAATCAAAGCCAAGGAAAGCCCATGCGACAACGAGAATGACCCCCGTAATCAACATCCAGATTGAATAAGGAATCATCATGGCCGTAAGGCTACCGAGGCCAAAATCTTTCTGCCAGCGTCTCGCAAACACAAGGATTAGCGGGAAATAGACCATGAGCGGCGTAATGATATTCGTGGCGCCATCACCCACACGATAAACGGCCGTTGCCCCGTCTGGACTAATACCTAATAGCATGAGCATCGGCACCATAACCGGAGCGAGAAGCGCCCACTTGGCAGAAGCAGAACCGACAAAGAGATTGATAAGCGCTGAGAATAGCACAATCAGGCCCAGCAAAATAGGCAGAGGAAGCCCTGAGGATTCAATCGCATTTGCACCGTGCACTGCGGAGATAAGTCCAAGGTTAGACCACCCAAACATCGCTACGAAATGCGCGGCCGCAAATGCGAGAACTAGATAGTACCCCATATCTTTCATGGCTTCAGCCATCATGTCTACGAGATCACGATGATCTTTGATTGTCCCCGCGGCTTTACCATAAGCCCATCCTGCTGCGAGGAAGAGAACAAGGAACCCGGCGACCAAAGACTTGAAAAAGTCGGAATAATTCGCGATGGGGCTACACTTGCCTGCGGCAGCGACATCTTTTGGACAAGCGGCCTCATTAATGAGGGGCGTTCCAGGTCCCAAAGTCATAAATGCCCAGAGCGCAACGACACCCAACATAGAAAGTCCAGCCCATTTCAGGCCCTTACGCTGCTTATCGTCCAGAGGTTTATCTTCGTCCGCGTAATTTGCATTATCGCCATCAGCGACCCACTTACCCAGGCGAGGCTCGATTATTTTATCGGTGACATACCAAATAAGCGGCAGGTAGATAAACATCAGCGCAGCAATGAACCACCAGTTACCTGCGATATTCGCATCGTAGCCTGCATAGAGAATTTCGCCCGCTTCTTCGGTAATACCATAAAGAAGTGCATCGAGTTGCCCTGGGGCAATATTGGCGGAAAAGCCACCAGATACGCCAGCAAAAGCCGCTGCGATACCCGCCAGAGGGTGGCGGCCAGCACTTGCGAATAAAACGCCCGCTAGCGGAATGAGTACAACATAAGCCGCATCCGCCGCATGATTACCAATCATCGCCACTAAAGCGACGACAGGCGTTAGGAGGAAAGCCGGAGCGTTTCGAACAGCCGACCGCATGGCGCTCGCAAAAAGCCCAGATCGTTCAGCGACCCCGGCGCCTAGCATAACAACAAGAACATAGCCAAGAGGGTGAAAGTGGGTAAAGGTTTTGGGCATTTCCACCCAGAGCCGCGCGATATTCTCGGCGGATAACAGACTCATCGCGGGTATGACGCCATCAGCGCCAATCTTAAACCTGGCCTTTTGACTATCAGGCATACCGCCCAGCACTTGCTCACTCAGGGTGGCCGAGCCTCCCATAAAAGCGACGATAACGGATATCAGCACCAAAAAAAGAATGAGATAGAAAAAGATAAATACTGGGTCAGGCAGTTTATTTCCTGTCCGTTCTACCCATCCCAAAAAGCCCTTTTGCGTTGGCTTCGTCACGGTGTCTGTCATGCGACTCCCCTTGTTAGTTTTTTAGACCCTACCCCGCATCACCGCGCCCATCAAGCGTAACTGCTTCAGAAGTGGTCCATAGCTCACCGTCATTGTGTGCGGGTCATGTTTTGAATCGGTTAGTCGGGATATAAAGCTAGGAATGAGCGCAACATAGGCAATCGCTGGAAAGGCGGAACCGGGCAAGGTTCTTAAACCTTTGCCAGCAATCTTTTGGCTTTGCCGAGCGGCAGTACATAATTCCGAGTAATCTAACTGACTGAGCATACCTTTTTGATAATGCGCATATGCACGGGCCAATCCTGTGAGTCCCCAGGCCTCCCCCGCGGATAAAACAGCATCATCAGGTTCCGCGCCTAATAATTTGACGGCAATTTGCATAAGAACGCCGGAGGTTTGCCGGCAATAATCCTTTGCTTCGTTAAGATTGGCGAAGGGTCTGGGATCCAAATCCCTCTCCCGTCCGTCAATTAATCGGTCTACCCAAAAGCGCGGCACGTTATATTGCAATAATATGCCAGCTAGCGGCGTGGCGACTTCATGCTTCCTAACGGGCTTTCCTTCGTAAATTTCAGCGACGGCATCCCGCCACCATTGATAGCGGATTTGTCCAATCATCACTTCGCTGACCAGCTCAGGTACCTTAGCCAATTCATAGTGAAATGCATAAAGCAGTTGAAGGCGCTCTCGCCCAGCCTTGTCGGCGAATACCGCTGCGCGTAGTCGATCGGGGTCGACGGACTTTAATTGCTCAAGAGTTGGCTCTGATAACATGGAATATTTTGCAACTATTCGGGTCTATCCCCGTATTAATTTCATTAGCATGGTTGCGCCGTCTCACCCAACCGTTAAGTTACATAAATCACAATAGAGGACATCCTGATGAAAACACTTAAGACACTTTCAGGCGTCGCAGTGGCTCTTGCTGCCGCTACCCCTGCCCTTGCCCATGATGGCGAGCATTCACACAGTTTCATAGCTACGGCTATTCACTGGTTATCAAGCCCAAGCCACAGCCTGTTCGCTGTTATTGGCGGCGTTGTGGTTTCAGCGCTCATCTACAAAGCTATGAAGAAGAAGGCGTAAGACATGTTACACGATTTTCTCTCAAAATTTGACAGCTCCATTGACGAAGCTTCAGCACATTGCGACATTCCTTGCGGCGTTTATGACGCCCGCACGGTTATGTACCATGCCGTTTCAACGCTTCGCCAAATCGACATCCTACTCAGCCTCAAAGACAAAGGCTTGTCAGAGACTGCCTTCGCTATGCAAGTTGCCCGTAATACAGCCGAAAAAGAAAAGCAGGCTGAACTGGTCAAGCACGAAGTCCGCGTAATCTGGGGCGACTTCATGAAGGGCGCACACCTTGAGAAGCACCCTGGTGCTCATGAGCTCGCGCATAAAATCATGATGGCTGGCTCAGCCTGTAAGCAAGACTTACACCGCGAAGATGGCGAAAAGCTTGTTGCGCTCTGCAATGAGTTTTCAGAAATGTTCTGGGACATGAAAGGCATCAAGACGAAAACTGCGCCTTGCCCTTATGCGCCTAACGTTGATGTGGTCATTCCTGCTCTCTAGGAATGTATAAGCTCGTCAAAGTTACGGGCCAATCTATGTCGCCAACCCTTGAGGATGGTGACTATGTCATAACAAAAAAGCCTCGCCTATATCGGGCGGGGCTTCTTTATGTCATCGAACATATTGACCTTGGCCGCATCATTAAACGGCTCGAACGAATTGAAGACAAAACCTGCTTCTTTGTGGGAGACAATCCACAAGCCTCGACGCCCTCCAGCCTTATAGGCGCGGTCGAGCACCAACGCATTTCCGGTCAAGTTTGCCTAATTATCAGCCCAAAAGGCCTCAGGCGGCCTTAAGCCTCAGCGGCTTCGGCATTACCAGTGTTCACGCCGCGCTTGAGCTTCAGGGCCAACAAGAGAGGCGAAGCTACAAAGATAGACGAATAGGTACCCACGAAGACACCCCAGATCATCGCGAATGAGAAACCGCGCAGGCCAGCACCGCCCAATATATATAGCGCAAGCAAGGCTAATAATGTCGTCATCGACGTGAGAATTGTACGGGAAAGCGTGTCATTAATCGATAAATTGAGAACGTCGGGCATCGGCATCTTCTTGAACTTTCTCAAATTCTCGCGAATCCGGTCATACACAATCACCGTATCATTGAGCGAGTAACCAACAATTGTCAGGATAGCCGCGATGATAGAGAGATTAAATTCGATTTGCGTGAGCGAGAATACGCCAATTGTCAGTATAACATCGTGGAAAAGGGCCATCACCGCGCCAAGGCCAAACTGCCACTCAAATCGGAACCAGATATAGGCAAGGACCATCAGAAGCGCGAGACCAACCGCTAATGCGCCCTTTGTCCGAAGCTCGCCCGAAACGGCAGAACCCACAGCTTCTTGGCTTCGAATATTCTCGGCGCCATTAAACCCTTCAATGTTAGCGACTAATGCATCTTGAGCCGTTTTCATGGCTATTTGCTGTGCTTGAGCACCCGTCTCCTCTGTTTCCGGCTGCAGCGGAATACCTATACGGACGTAGTCATGATCGAGGGTACTGCCAGCGTCGGGAGCAATACCTTGAACAGAAGCGCCTGGAAATCCAGCATCAGCGATCACGGTCCGAATCTTAGCAAGATCAGGCTGACTCCCTGTATCGATCTCAATCACCGTACCCCCCGTGAAGTCGATTCCATAATTCAGGCCGCGAGTAGTAAACAGGAAAATGGAGGCGATGATGGCTATCACGGATAGAATAGCCGCAATCACACGCAGATTAATGAACGGAACCTTGGGCTCCATTGGCAGAATTTTTACGAGGGAAATATCTTTCATGGTCTTTCTCTTTCCCTAAATCGGCAAGCTTTTGGGGCGCTTACGGCGCAGCCACGTCGCTGTTATCAGGCGCGCCACGACAACGGCCGTGAAGACGGACATAACGATACCAATGGCGAGCGTCACGGCAAAACCGCGAACTGGACCGGAGCCCACAAAATAAAGCGTCACGGCGGCGATGAGTGTTGTGATATTCGCATCTAAAATCGGCGCTAATGAACGTCTATAGCCCGTCTCAATAGCGTTGACAGGAGGACGCCCCAGATGCGCCTCTTCTCGGATGCGTTCAAAAATAAGCACGTTGGCATCAACCGCCATACCAATGGTGAGGATAATACCCGCGATGCCTGGCAAAGTCAGAGTTGAACCCAGTAGAGACAACGCGCCCGCTATAAGAACAATATTCGTTGTCAGGGCGATATTCGCGATGGTCCCGAAACGCAGTCCGTAAGAAAGCCACATGAAAAGCCCGACACCCACAAGACCAATTAGAGAGGCTATTTTACCCGCGTTGATGGAGTCTTGACCCAAGCCCGGCCCCACAGTGCGCTCTTCAACAATGATAAGTTTTGCCGGAAGGGCACCTGCATTTAATAGCAGTGAAAGCTCACGCGCGCTTTCTAATGTGAAGCTCCCTTCGATGAAACCAGAGCCACCTGTGATCGCCCCATTGATGCGCGGCGCGGTGATGATTGTGCCATCAAGAACCACTGCAAAGCGTTGTCCGATATTCTTAGAGGTCAGCTCACCGAATAGACGCGCACACCGAATGTTGAAGGTGAAGTTCACAATCGGGTAATTACCTTCGGGGTGCAGACCTTCACTGGAGGTTTTCAGGCACTCACCCGTAACCTTGGTCCGCTTCTCAACGATGAGGCCCCCGCCCTGCTCTTCGGGATAATAGATCGTTCCAGGAGGGACAGTTCCCTTTTCTATCGCGAGGCGCATGGCCGCTTCGCTATTGCTGGCTTTATCCACCATGTGGAATGACAAATTCGCAGTCTTGTTAATGACGCTCTTTATGTCATCAACATTCTTGGCACCTGGAATTTGGAGAAGAATACGATCATCACCTTCAGGCGCAATCGTCATCTCTGTCGTGCCTTGTGGATCAATCCGGCGGCGCAAAACATTCATAGACTGAGAGATCGTTCGTTTTTGAATGTCAGCGATATTTGCTTCGGTAATCGTGACGCGAAAATCTTTCTCACTCAACTTCTCGACTTTGGTCGTTTTATCTTGAGACAAACTCTGCGGATCAACCGGCTTTGACATTTCTTTTAGCAGAGCGAAAGCGCGTTCACTATCAGCAGCGTCACGCAAGCGGACAATGACGGCGCCGCTCTCATTGTCGACACGAATTGTTTCTGTCCGGAGCCTGTCAGCTTCGCGAAATTCCTGGCGAATAGTTTCCTTTTCGTTTTCAAGGGCTTGCGCCAATACGCTCGACAAATCCACTTCGAGCAGCATATGCGCACCGCCCTGCAAATCGAGACCGAGATTTATCGTTCGCTGGAACATTCCAGGCATCTTTGCCCGCGTTTCGGACGGCAGAGCGTTAGGCAAGGCAAAGAAAAAGCCTAGAAGCAAAGCCCCCAAAATCAGAGTAATTTTCCATTTAGAGAAAAATAGCATGGGCGGGTTCCGTGACTAGGCTAGGATTAAAGCGACAGGTTTATTTCTTCTTTTTACCGGTATCGTTGGCAGGCGCTGTCTTGTTACGCACATCTGCAATCATTGTGCGGATGACTTTCATCTCATTGCCATTAAAATCGACCGTTAACTCATCGTCGGTAACTTTTTTGACTTTGCCGATAAGGCCGCCATTGGTCACAATAGTATCACCGCGTGTAACCTCAGAGAGCATTTGCCGATGGGCCTTCATACGTTGGTTTTGCGGACGAATTAGAAGGAAGTAAAAAATAACGCCAATGAGAACAATTGGCAGAAAGCTACTAATGGCTGAAGCGGCACCGCCGGCTGGCGCAGCTTGCATAATCAAATTTAACATATCGATCCCCGAAATGATAACGCCCCAAAAAGGCTTTGAGCCTATATAGGGGCGTTCTTTTCATATGCAACGGGCAAAACCCGCAAAATAATATGTTTCGCTTAATTCAAGCAGTGACCAGCAGGCATTGTAAGGCGCTGACCTGGTTGAAGCGTATTTGGGTTAGAAATACCGTTTGTTGACATCAGATCGGCAACATTCACACAGGCACGACGAGAGATTGAGTATAGCGTATCCTTAGGAAGCACAGCATAAACCCCAGAGCTTTGCCCTGGGATTGGCTCTACATTGCGAACCAATGTCACTGGCGCAGGTGATGTCGTTGAAGCCATTGTTAGCGGCGCGACATAGGAGCTCTCATTAACGACTGTTGTAGAAGACGGGATCGTCAGGACCTGACCAAGACCAATCGTATTTCCGTAAAGTCCATTTGCAGTTTGAATCGCGTCAACCGTAACAGCGTAGCGCTTAGAAATATTATAGAGTGTGTCACCCTTTATAACTGTGTGCGCTGTTGTCACGGCTGGTTGTGAAAATGAGGTGATTGGCGTTGTTTCGGCGTAAACAACGGTATCCTCAAGAGCGACAGGTTCCGAGGCGAAAAGCTCGATTTCATATGACCCAGCGGCAACCGGAGCTGGTTCAGGTTGTGTGAAAACCTGGCTATTCCCATAGGAGTACTGATCATTACTGACTTGGTATGCACGGATACGGTCCGCTTCTTCTAGAAGAGCGTTATATTCTTCTGCGGACAGATCACCTTGCTTAAAGTGTTGGGCTTTCACGACGCCTGTTTCACTATAGGTGACAGGTGCTGAAATTGTTGTTGAGAAGTCCTGCGTGACAGGCTCAACGACCCGCACGGTATTAGACATCGTGTTATATGTCTCAACAGGCTGTGTAGGCGCTGCAATTGTCGTGGCTTGTGTTGTTACGCCTTGACCGTAAGTAGTCGTGGCTCCCTGCCCGTAATCCACACCAACAATTGCGGTGCTGCCATAAACACGCGGCATAAAGCGTGGGTCAGTTTCTGTGGTCTGGACTTGAGCAAAAGCCGATGCACCCATGAGAGCTGTCGCGGCGACCGTAGAAAGAATAAGTTTCGCAGCCATGGTTATCTCCTCGCTGGCATATATTGTTGCGGGGAATAATGATGGGCTATAGTTAATGTTTAGCTAATTTATGCTTAAGAACCCTTAACTGTTTTGGGCTTCGACTTTCTTTTCGAGCAGAGAAACCGATAAGATTGAAACCTCATATAGCAGGTAAATTGCAGCTCCAAGAACGATTTGCGTAATGGGGTCCGGCGGGGTGACGA
>JAHDCL010000114.1 GCA_020629875.1 Hellea sp. | reverse complement strand
TGGCTCGGCATTTTTTTGGTAGCTTGCGTCATAGCATTTTGCATCGAGTTTAAGCTATGTTGGACTTGTTCGGGTGGGAGAGTTGAGATGATTGGGTCGCATTGGGCGGGTACAATATTTTGCCCCAAACAAACAGCTATCCAACTGGGCTTGGAGAAGAGTTCATCGTCATATCGAAAGACGCGGCCAGCCTCTCGGAAGAGCTCTATTTTTCGTAACAAGGTGTCGGGGATACTCATATTGCGGCAATAATTCCAAAACGGACTGTCATCACGCTGCGTCGCGACATAATGAAGAATAATAAAGTCACGGACTTGATAAAACTCTTTGAGCATCTGCTTATTATACTCATCCCTGACGGGGGCAGAGACATTCAAAGTCGGATAAAGCGATATGAAGCGGCTTATACCTTGCTGAATTAAAAATAGGGAGGTGGATTCCAGGGGTTCTAGGAAACCAGCAGATAGGCCGACTGCAATGCAGTTTTTGTTCCATAATTTTTCACGGCAACCTGTCTTAAACTGAATTTTGCGTGGCTCACTAATCGGTTTGCTGTCTAAGCCATCCATGAGAGTTTTTATGGCGTGATCGTCCTTCATGTATTGGCTGGAGTAAATGTGCCCATTTCCCGTGCGGGTTTGAGTTGGGATTCGCCATTGCCAGCCAGCAGATTTGGCGGTGGCTTTTGTGTATGGAAGTAATGGGCCAGTGCGTTCGCTTGCCACGGTTTGAGCACTATCGCAGGGCAGCCAATGACTCCAATCCATGAAGGAAACATCTAACGCCTTTTCCGTCAGAAGAGCTCTAAAGCCCGTGCAATCAAAGAAAAAATCTCCGGCAATTACAGCGCCATCATCCATAGTAAGGCTGGTGATATTGCCACTATCCGGGTCTAGATGCACATTCTCGACCTTGCCTTCCACGCGCGTCACGCCGTTTCGTTCAGCGTAGCCCCGTAGATATTTCGCATAGAGCGTTGCGTCGATATGATACGCATAGCGTAGCTGAGATAAGACTGAGCGCGGGTTGTGATCCGGGAGGCTGAATTTATTTTGTAATCCGGCGACCGCGCAGATGCTGTAGTCTTGGAGCGCTGATGGATTGCCGTTTGCTTTGCTGTGGAGCCAATATTGGTGGAAGTCTATACCTTGCATGTCTGCGCCGATGTTCCCGAATGGGTGAAAATAGCTTTCGCCAATTTGCCCCCAGTCGATGAATTCAATGCCTAATTTGAAGGTTCCATTCGTTGCTTTTAGGAACTCAGCCTCATTGATGCCAAGCATGGCATTGAAGTTTAGCATATCGGGTATTGTAGCCTCGCCTACGCCCACAGTTCCAATCTTGTCAGACTCGATGAGCGTGATGCGAACATTATCTGGCGTTAGCATTCTGGAAAGCGCCGCCGCGGTCATCCATCCCGCGGAGCCCCCGCCGACGATAACTATATTCCGTATCCTATTTTCAGGCATGTTTTTTCCTAAAGTAATCGAGCAGCTTACGCAGATAGATTTGTTGGGGTGGCATTTTTCTGGCCAAGGCGTCATTCGCCAAGCGCATTTGATTTAAGGTTTGTCTAATCTGGTTTTGGTCAACTCTATCGGCGAGAGGGTCATAAAGGCTCGGCAGTCGCCCCATGCCATAGTGTTGTTGCACCCAATCCTCCTTCTCAAACGGTTCCAGGTCATATTGGACAATTGTACCGCGGCGATGAAATTGTGAAATTTTATGCATAAGTTTTTCACTCATTGGCTCAGCGCCCGCAGCTTCCCAATATGGAGGTGCATCTTGGGTCCAAGGTTCAAAGAAGCTTCTTTGAAACATTGAGCCATGTTCATAATCTCGTCTAAAGCGGCGATTATACTCACGCGCCTCCACCGTCATATTCTGCGAAATGGGGATGAGCTCCAGCAGGCGTTCAATATCGCGCTGTAATAATATCATCGGGGCCGGGGTCAGGGGTTCTAAAACTGCGGCGCTATGACCTAAAGCTAGGCAATTCTCTAGCCACGGTTTATTTTGGTAGCCTAGCGTAACTTCGACCGGCGTATCATCCGTTTGTCCGTGGGCCGCCAACGCGATGTGTTCTGACGCGGGATCATAAACGGTGAGGCGGTGTCGCCCGCCTTGAAGCGCCGTTGTAGAAGACCAGCCATAGGATGCGCCTTCTAGTTTTCTACAGGCGCTTGCATCATCCAGTTCGGGCTCGAAGGATGACAAGCCTCTTAGTTTACGGCCAGTATGCTCATGCCGCGAGAATGGTTTTGAGTTTAATCCTAGGCAATCAATGTAAAGGTCAGCTTTTAGCTTCTCATTATTCACCAGGCGGATGAAGTTAATTTTGCCGTTGCTCCGCTCAAATGAACTAATTTCCCCGCTCACTTTTGTGACGCGGTCGCTTCCCAATTGCCGCAATATAAAATTCCGCCATTCTTTTGCCGAAAAATGATAGCCATATTCGACAGTAGATAATGGATTAGATTTGTCCGACGGGGGGTGCGCAAAAACACCCTTGGCCGCCGCATGAGCGGACATTAAATAGTCTTCAAGCGCCGCTTCACTTGGAGCAGTATTTCTCAGGCGTGATAGATAATGGTGAAACTCCACACCTTGAAAGTTCGGGAGCGGTAAATGGAAAGACTGGATCCAGGATTTTTGGCTTTGTCCCCAATTGGTATATTTTGTTCCCAGGGAGAAAGTTGTGTTTGTGTTGGGAAGAAGTATGGGTTCCGGCAGATTTAAGCTCAGCAGGAAGTCATAGATGGGGGGGGAGGTGACATCTCCATAAAATATATCTGCATCCTCTGCGCCGGGCGTATCGAGCAGCGTTATTTTAATGTTGTCTGGTAGATTATGGGTGAGCGCCGCGGCGCATAATGCACCGGCTAACCCCGCGCCGCATATTGCGATATGTTCTAACGGCATATTGCTCACAGGATAGAAACTCCGCCAAAGTCCTCAAGATAAGCCCCATGGTCCGGAGTCTCAGTAACAGCCTTTAAGCTATCTCGCCGAATGCGGTCCAATTTTAATTTAACCTCATCAAGGTTGAGTTTATTCGCGCGCATATCATATGAGCTCGGCATGAGGTTTTGCCCAATCATGACAGCAACCCAGCTGGGCGGAAGGAACACGCCGTGTTCATAACGCAGAGTATATGCGCGAGACTTCCAAGCTTGTATTTTTTCGTCCAAGCTTTCGGGAAGGGTCATATTTTGAAAATACTGCCACATCTCACTGTCATCGCGTTGGGTGGCAACATAATGTAAGAGAAGAAAATCGCGCACTCTATCAAAATTCAAGTCCATCCGTCGATTATATTCTTTCTCGTAAGATTCGTGGAAGGAGCTGTCAGGGAAAAGCTCAATCAGCGCCGTAATTCCTTCCTGGATAAGGTGAATTGACGTGGACTCGAGTGGCTCAAGGAATCCTCCGGATAAGCCGATAGCAACAACATTCTTATGCCAAAGTTTACTTCGCTTACCCGTTTTAAAGTAAAGTTGCTTGGGTTCGGTTATCGCAGGGCCTTCTAGGGTGCTCATCAATTGATGAGTGGCCTCATCGTCTGAAATGTAGTCATTCCAGTATACGTACCCATTGCCGGTGCGGTGTTGCAGCGGGATGCGCCACTGCCAACCAGCTGCTCGGGCGGTGGCGCGAGTATAGGGCAGGCTCGGCCCCCGAGGCTCACATTGCACTGCGACGGCTCGGTTGCAGGGCAGCCATTGGCTCCAGTCTTCATAGCCTGCCTTCAAAGCCTGCTCTATGAGCACGCCGCGAAAGCCCGAGCAGTCTATAAAGAGGTCTGCCTGGATGATTGTTCCGTTTTCAAGCGTAATGGATTTTACATGACCGGTTTCGCCATCAACGGTTGTGTCTACAGCTTTACCCTCTGTGCGGATTACGCCCCGCCGCTCGGAATAAGCTCTCAAAAGCTTGGCGTAGAGGCCAGAATCGAATTGATAGGCGTAGCCGAAATTCGAGCCTATTTGAGTGACGTCTCCAGAGGGGTGGCGGAATTTTCCTGCTTCAGCTGCGAGAACGGGGAAAGAATGGTCCGACAGGCGTGACTTGTGACCTTTCTGCCACAGTCTCAGCCAAAAATGGTGGTAGTCCACACCGTTAATAGGTTCACCAAAGTCGCCGAAAGGGTGAATATAGCTGTCGCCCAGCTGTCCCCAATCACAAAATTCGATACCTAATTTGAAGGTTGCGCGGGTCGCGCGCATGAACTCGCGCTCATCAATTCCGAGCGTGTTATTAAAAAAACGAATATGGGGCAGGGTCGCTTCACCTACGCCCACAGTGCCGAT
>JAHDCL010000023.1:1408-35399 GCA_020629875.1 Hellea sp. | reverse complement strand
TTAGAGCTCAATAGGCAAGTACGCATGTCTAATCTTGTGCGCTGATGGCTTGAAGTGACTAATAATTGGACTCTTGATTGCATTCTCCCACAAGTTCTTAACAGAGTGTTGCTAAGTAAGTGTCAACACAATACGCCGAAGATGCTTTTCGAGCTTTGATGCCAATGATGGTGTCCTGCGTCGATGATACTGGGGTTTCGCTTCAGCCAACGACATTCTCCCAAATTCTTAATTATTGACATTTCTTTCAAGGAGAAAGCTATGCAGCTTGCCATTCCAAATTTCCGCAGCCTTAAAATTTCGGGAGCGGTCGCCTTATCCTTCGCGCTTTCTGCATGCGGGGGGCCTTCTACCACGGCGGACGTAAAGACTGAGACGCCGACAGAAGTCGTATCAACATCGGCACCCTCTTTGGATCTAGAAAAGCGCCAGCTTAAGTTTGGCTTCATTAAGCTAACAGACATGGCGCCGCTCGCCATTGCTTATGAAAAAGGCTATTTTAAAGATGAAGGCCTCTTCGTAACAATCGAGGCGCAGGCCAACTGGAAAATTCTTCTTGATAACGTTATCGACGGAACGCTTGACGGAGCACATATGCTTGCAGGTCAGCCATTGGGCGCGACAGTGGGTATCGGGACAAAGGCCGATGTTATTACGGCCTTCTCCATGGATTTGAATGGTAACGGAATCACAGTTTCCAACGAAGTTTGGGAAGAGATGAAGCCAAATATTCCAAAGCAAGCTGATGGCAAACCCGTTCACCCGATTAAAGCAGATTACTTAAAACCAGTTGTTGATAGTTATAATGCTAAAGGAAAGCAGTTTAAAATGGGCATGGTTTTCCCTGTCTCGACGCATAACTACGAACTCCGCTACTGGCTTGCTGCTGGGGACGTTCACCCTGGGTATTACGGTACAAAAGATATTACGGGTCAGTTCCAAGCGGATGCTTTCCTATCTGTCACGCCACCGCCGCTTATGCCGTCTACGCTCGATAATGGTTCGATTTACGGTTATTGTGTGGGTGAGCCCTGGAACCAACAAGCGGTTCAAAAGGGTATCGGTGTTGCCGTTATTACGGATGATGAAATCTGGAAAGATAACCCCGAAAAAGTTTTTGGTGTCTCATCGAAATGGGCCGAGGAAAATCCGAATACGCACTTAGCCGTTGTCAAAGCTCTCATTCGTGCAGCGATTTGGCTGGATGAAAATAACAACGCAAACCGTGAGGAAGCTGTCGAGATTCTCTCGCGCTCTGAATATGTTGGCGCGCCAAAAGAAGTTCTCGCTGCCTCTATGACAGGAACATTTGAATATGAGCCAGGCGATATTCGCCCTGCCGAAGATTTCAATATCTTCTTCCGTAAAAATGCGACCTATCCCTTCTATTCAGATGCGATTTGGTACTTAACTCAAATGCGCCGTTGGGGCCAAATTCCTGAGTCCAAGCCTGACGGATGGTATAAGGATATTGCCAAAAAAGTTTATCGTCCTGACATCTATGAAAAGGCAGCTCGCATGCTCGTTGACGAAGGCAAAGCGAAAGCCTCGGACTTTCCATTTGGGTCAGATGGTTACAAGCCGCCGCAAACTCAATTCATCGACGGAATTACCTATGATGGGCGGTCGCCAAACGCCTATCTCGCAAAGTTCCCCATTGGTCTTAAGGACGGCGAAAAAGTCCTAGATGATGGATCTGTTGCTAAATAATCGAATGATTTGAGGGGGTTATTCTCCTTCTGCTGGGCGTTGGTCTTAAAACGGAATTATGCACAACGCCCAAATTAGAATTTTAAAATTGTAAGGATTGAAAATGTCAAATGCTGCGATAGCTGAACCGATAAGCCTAGAAAAAGGCGACGTCGTGGAATTGTCCCCGGCGGCGAATGTTGAGCCGGAGAAGCGGGTTGTAAAAGCCGCCAGTCCTATGGCGCAAAAGATCATGAACGGTCTAGATGTTTTAGGTCTAGGATTTATCAATCCTTTCATTCGCCTCGCTTACGGAGAAGATCCGAAGGCACAATATAAGGAGCTGTGGAAAATCCTCCTGGTTCCCCTTCTTTCAATATTCATATTTTTGGCGCTTTGGCACGTTCTTGCACCGAATGTAAAAACGTCCTTGGGGTCCATACCTCAGCCAGGTGTTGTTTTCTCACAATTTGGCGATCTATGGGCTGACCATAAGGCCACACAGGTCGAGAAGGCGGCCTTTTATCAAGAAGTCGCTTCATTGAATGAGGAATTAAAAGCCAAAGGCGAAGATCCAATAAAGTTTACAGGTAAGGTGACCTTTATTGAGCAAATTTTTCTCTCAATCAGAACGGTGTTTCTAGGCTTCTTTATTGCGACGGTGGTTGCAGTGCCAATTGGCATTATGTGCGGAATGTCGAGCACATTTAACGCTGCCATGAACCCACTTATACAAATATTTAAGCCTGTCTCGCCGCTGGCATGGCTTCCGATTGTCGCGTTGATTGCCTCGGGGACCTATAATGGCCTTAATGAACCGGGCGGCGATTTCTTTGGAATCACAGGGGAATGGCTAACCAGTAAAGGGTTTTCAGCTGCCATGGTAACGTCGGCCCTTGTTGTGACTTTATGTTCCCTTTGGGCAACACTCCTAAACACAGCGCATGGTGTGTCATCAATTGATAAAGACCTGATGAATGTGTCTAAGGTTCTAAAGCTTAGCCCCGTAGAACGTATTACTAAAATTGTTCTTCCGTCGTCATTACCGCTGATCTTTACAGGACTTCGTCTCTCTCTTGGTGTTGGCTGGATGGTTCTCATTGCTGCTGAAATTATGTCGCAAAGCCCAGGCCTAGGTCAGTTCGTTTGGGAGGAGTATAACAATAATGGTCCTACATCACTTGCTCGTATCATCGCAGCTGTCTTGGTGATTGGTGTAATTGGCTTCCTTCTGGACCGTATGATGTACACACTTCAGGCCACATTTACTTTCTCAGATAAGCGCTAGGCGAGGCAGGAAAGGAAAGAATTATGTCTATTCTTGAACTCAAAAATGTGTCCAAGTCATATGGCGATGAGACAATCCTCGAAAACATAAATTTTGAGATGGAAAAAGGAGAGTTTGTGGCAATCCTGGGTTTCTCAGGATCAGGTAAAACAACTCTTATTCAGCTTATAGCTGGCTTATTAGATGCCACTGAAGGGGAGTTATATTTTAAAGGCGAGAAGATTAAAGGTTGTTCCACGGAACGCGGACTTGTCTTTCAAAGCTACTCCCTCATGCCTTGGGGCACGGTCGATGATAATGTCGCCATGTCTGTTAATCAGGTTTATACGGACAAAAGCAAAGCTGAACGAAAAGAGATTGTAGATCACTATGTAAAAATGGTGGGTCTTGATCATGCTAAAATTCGCCGTCCCGCTGAGTTGTCAGGCGGTATGCGTCAACGAGTGAATGTGGCGCGCGCGCTTTCCATGAAGCCCGATCTGCTATTGCTTGATGAACCGCTTTCAGCCTTAGACGCTCTAACGCGGTCTAACCTTCAAGATGAGATCTTGAAAATTTGGGGGCAGGAAAAACAGACTGTTATCTTGATTACCAATGACGTGGACGAGGCCATCTATATGGCAGACCGAATTATTCCCCTTACGCCGGGCCCAAATGCAACGCTAGGGCCGCATTATAAAGTTAATATTCCGCGTCCTCGTAGCCGGACGGAGCTTAATACGAACGAGGAGTTTATTCGTTTGCGGGCCGAAATCACAGAGTATCTGATGAATGTCGGGATGGAACGCGGGGCCGATACAGATGACGGTTTCAGCCTGCCAAATGTTGTACCGCTCACGGCGACTAAAGGTGGCTTAAAATCTGGCCACGCCGAGGCCAAGGAAATTGGCGCAAAAATTGCGGCTGGCGAACTAACGGCGGCTGAGGTTATGGGAGTTCCGTCTAATGACTCGGATCCTGTTTTGGCCTCTGGCGCGCCTGCAATTGACCCCAAAATTGATCCCGAGGTACCAACTGCGATTAAGCAAGCGTCTGCGGCTCAAACCACGGCACTAGACAAATATGTCGAGTTCTTTGAGACGACAAAAATTTATCCTACGCCAAAAGGCCCTCTGACAGTGGTGGATAAATTCAATCTGAATCTGAAGAAGGGTGAGTTTATCTCGCTCATTGGTCACTCGGGTTGTGGTAAGTCGACGGTTTTATCCATGTGCGCGGGACTTAACCCCATTAGTGATGGCGGTATCGTGCTGGATGGCCGCGAAATCAGCGATGCGGGCCCTGATCGCGGCGTAGTTTTCCAGGCTCCAAGTCTTTTCCCATGGCTCACCGCTTATGAAAATGTCGCGCTAGGTGTAGAACGTGTTTATCCGCATACCTCTAAAGCTGAACGCAAAGATATCATTGAATATTATCTTGCCCGCGTAGGCCTTGGGGATGCGATGCAAAAGAAAGCTTCAGATCTATCCAGTGGTATGCAACAGCGCGTGGGTATTGCCCGAGCCTTTGCTCTTTCTCCGAAGTTTTTACTTTTGGATGAACCCTTTGGAATGCTTGACAGTCTAACACGTTGGGAACTCCAAGAGGTCTTGATGGAAGTGTGGCAGCGTACTCGTGTGACAGCCGTTTGCGTGACCCATGATGTGGACGAAGCAATTCTGCTGGCGGATCGTGTTATCATGATGACGAATGGACCTCATGCGCGTGTCGGTAAAATAATGGAAGTTGATTTGCCCAGACCGCGGAGCCGGGCGCAGCTTATCAATCACCCTGATTACTACAAATATAGAGAGCAGCTTCTGACCTTCCTAGAAGAGTATGAAACTGGTCCTCATAAGAAGTCGGCTTAAGGATTTAAGCAGATGTACGACGCCTTGCGAGAAATATCATGAACAAACAAAAACTTGTTGTCATTGGAAATGGCATGGCGCCAGGAAAAGCGCTTGAGACATTGCTGGAGCTTGCTCCAGATGCTTATGACATTACGATTTTCAACGCTGAACCCAGAGTAAATTATAATCGCATCATGCTGTCACCGGTCTTGTCGGGAGAGAGCACATTCGAAGATATTATTATTCATGGTGACGGTTGGTATATTGAGAATGGCATTACGCTCTATAAAGGGCACAAAGTTACAGAGATAGATAGAGACGCCAAAACGGTAACCTCCGAGGGCGGAATTACCGCGCAATATGATAAACTTCTTTTCGCGACTGGCTCAAACCCCTTTATTATTCCATTGCCGGGTCACAACCTACCAGGAGTACTGGCCTATCGAGATCTAGATGATGTTGATGCCATGTTGATAGCAGCCCGTTCCGGGGGGAAGGCTGTAGTGATCGGCGGCGGACTTTTGGGTCTAGAAGCCGCCGCCGGTCTGCAGATGCAAGGCATGGAAGTTACCGTTTTGCACTTGATGCCCACACTTATGGAGCGTCAACTAGATGAAAGCGCGGGGTATTTGCTTGAGAAAACACTGACAGAGCGCGGATTAAAAATTATCACCAAAGCAAACTCTAAGGAAATATTGGGCGATAAAAAAGTTGAAGGGGTGAGGCTCGAAGACGGCACTGAGCTTGAGGCTGATATCGTCATCATGGCCGTGGGTATCCGCCCGAATAAATCGCTGGCAGAAGAAAGCGGTCTTGAGGTGAATCGCGGCATCCTGGTCGACGCAAAAATGCAGACGTCAGACCCTGACATATATGCGGTTGGAGAATGTATCGAGTTTGAGAGTAATTGTTACGGCCTCGTCGCACCTCTTTACGACCAAGCTAAAATTGTTGGCAAAGAGCTGGCACAGCATGACACAGAAGGATTCATCCACCCAGAGACAGCGACGAAGTTAAAAGTAACGGGCGTAAATCTTTATTCCGCGGGAGACTTTGCGGAAGGCGAAGACCGGGAAGACATCATTCTGCGCGATGCTACGCAAGGCATTTATAAACGCTTGGTATTAAAGGATAATGTTATCATCGGCGTCGTGCTTTATGGCGACACCGAGGATGGTCCTTGGTTTTTCCAGCACATCAAGGATAGAACCGATATTACTGATATGCGCGAAACGCTTATCTTTGGACCCGCTTATCAGGGAGGGGCGGCTGTGGACCCCTTACAGGCCGTTGCAGCATTGCCAGATGACACAGAGATCTGCGGGTGTAACGGCGTGTCAAAATGCGATATTATCAATGCGATTGATGAAAAGAATCTGTCTAACTTAGACGATGTTCGCGCCCATACTAAAGCCTCTGCCTCTTGTGGAACTTGCACAGGCCTCGTTGAAAAACTCCTCGCCATTCAACTGGGTGATGACTTTAAACCTAATGCCATAAAACCGGTCTGCGGCTGTACAGATAAAGGCCATGACGAAGTCAGGCGCCTAATCCTATCTAAAGATCTCAAATCTATTCCAGCCGTATTTCAAGAGCTCGAATGGGAAACGCCGGGTGGCTGCGCGAAGTGTCGACCAGCCATCAACTATTACCTAGTTTGTGCATGGCCTGATGAATATGTCGATGATGGATATTCACGGTTTATCAATGAGCGCGTTCACGCAAATATTCAAAAGGACGGGACATATTCCGTTGTGCCTCGCGTTTGGGGAGGGGTGACCTCTTCAAGAGAGCTTCGCGCGATTGCAGATGTTGTTGATAAATTTGATATCCCAACCGTTAAATATACCGGTGGTCAGCGAATTGATCTCTTAGGGGTCAAAAAGGAAGATCTTCCACGTGTTTGGTCAGATCTGAATGATGCTGGCATGGTTTCGGGCCACGCCTACGCAAAGGGGTTACGCACGGTCAAAACCTGCGTTGGAACAGATTGGTGCCGCTTTGGAACACAAGACAGCACAGGGCTAGGCATCAAACTCGAGAAAATGTTGTGGGGAGCATGGGCCCCTCATAAATTAAAGCTTGCCGTGTCTGGTTGCCCACGAAATTGTGCCGAAGCGACCTGTAAAGACATTGGTGTTGTCTGTGTGGATAGTGGCTATGAGCTCCATTTTGCGGGTGCTGCGGGACTTCACATTAAAGGCACAGAAAAGCTTTACACGCTTGAGACCGAAGATGAGGTCATGGAACATGTCGCCGCGCTCACACAAATGTATCGGGAGCAGGGTCATTATCTGGACCGCATTTATAAATGGGTTGATAAGGTCGGATTGGATTATATTCGCGAGACGATGCTCGATGATATCCAGCGCAAGGCTTATGCAGAGAGTTTTCATTTTTCTCAAAAATTCTATCAGGTCGACCCTTGGAAAGAGCGCGTTGAAGGAAAAGAAGCGCATCATTTCACGCCGATTGAAATCGTGCAGCCTAAGGCCGAAGTGCTGGAGCCAGCAGAATGAGTAAAACCGCACTAAACTGGTTTGATGTTTGCGCCCCTGAAGATATTCCTTTTCAGGGCTCTCGCGTGTTGCGTACGCCGCAAACAGTAATTGCTTTATTCAAGACGACGGACGGCGAAATTTTTGCACTTGACGATGAGTGTTCTTTTAAAACTCGCAAATTTTCCATGCGCCCCGAAATCTGTCCTCTCTCTCAGGGAATTGTACATGGAAAATTAGTGACGTGCCCCGTTCACAATGAGACTTTTTCGTTAGAAACGGGAGAATCCATCGGTGAAGACGATGAGCGCGTTCGAACATATCCGACCCGGCTTGTGGCGGGCACGATTCAAATTCAATTGGCATTGGCCGTAGAAGCCGCATAGCCAATATGGGGTCGGTTCTCATAGATTTTCCAGCCGCCGAGCGGCGCCTCGATAACGAGACCAAAACGACATGCCCGTATTGTGGTGTCGGTTGCGGAGTCGTCGCGTCCGTTAACGGCCTGGGCGGCGTTAGCGTTAAAGGGGATGAGGGCCACCCTGCCAATTTTGGAAAGCTATGCTCCAAGGGTTCCGCCCTTGCAGATACATTGGGTGATGAAGATCGACTTTTATATCCGCAAGTGGACGGACAACGTGCCTCTTGGGATGATGCGCTGGATAAAGTGGCTGGAGCATTTTCTGATGTTATTCAGAGATATGGTCCAGATTCGGTCGCTTTTTATGTCTCAGGACAATTACTCACCGAGGACTACTACGTCGCCAATAAACTCATGAAAGGTTATATTGGCTCAGGAAATATCGATACAAATTCCCGTCTTTGCATGGCGTCATCTGTTGTCGGTCACAAGCGGGCCTTTGGCGCAGATACTGTACCAGGTTGTTATGAGGATTTAGAACAAGCTGATCTGATTGTTCTTACAGGCTCAAACCTAGCATGGTGTCATCCGATTATTTATCAGCGTATTGCGGCAGCCAAAGCGGCGCGGCCAGAGATGAAAATCGTTGTTATTGATCCACGCGAAACAGCAAGCTGCGATATTGCAGATATGCACCTCGCTCTCGCCCCGGGATCTGATGTGGCACTCTTCCAAGGCTTGTTTAATTACTTAGATCGGAAAGGGCATTCCGATAAGACGTTCATCGCTGATCATACAGAAAATTTTGAAGCGGCATTGCGCGCAGCAATTACCTATAACCTCAAGACCGTTAGCGGAACATGCGGAATTAGTACTGACGAACTAGAAGCCTTTTACGCATTATTTGCGAAAACCGAAAAAGCCGTCACGATATATTCCCAAGGCGTTAATCAAGCTCATGACGGCACTGATCGTGTGAATGTGATTATTAACTGTCATTTACTCACCGGAAAAATTGGCAAATTAGGTGCTGGACCGTTTTCCGTTACGGGCCAGCCTAATGCCATGGGAGGCCGCGAGGTTGGCGGGCTTGCTAATCAGCTGGCCTCCCATATGGATATCGGCAATGCAGAGCACAGAGAGCTCGTGCAGAGGTTTTGGAATTCACCAAAAATTGTAACAAAAGCCGGGCTTAAGGCTGTTGAATTATTTGAGGCGATTCATGCAGGAAGCGTAAAGGCGGTTTGGATAATGGCGACTAATCCTGTGGACTCGCTACCCAATGCAAATTTCGTCAGAGAGGCCCTCGGTAAATGTGACCTTGTTGTTGTCTCAGATATATATGCGCACACAGATACTGTCGCCTGCGCAGATATTGTTTTGCCTTCAACCGGTTGGAGCGAAAAAGACGGAACCGTCACAAATTCCGAACGCAGAATATCGCGCCAGCGTGGATTTATTGGGGCGCCTGGCGAGGCCCAACATGATTGGTGGCAGCTTTGCGAAGTTGCCAAAAAAATGGGTTTCT
Source organism: Hellea sp. (assembly GCA_020629875.1). Taxonomy (GTDB): domain Bacteria; phylum Pseudomonadota; class Alphaproteobacteria; order Caulobacterales; family Maricaulaceae; genus Hellea. Next base: position 26,203 of record JAHDCL010000023.1, on the reverse strand, counting down.
CCGGATTTGATTTTTCTGGTCCCGCCGAAATCTTCCAAGAATATGCGGGCCTGTGCTCCTTTGAAAATGAGGGTCAACGAGACTTGGATTTATCTGCATTGGCTGATCTTTCAGAACAGGAATATAATGCGCTAAAGCCAGTTCAATGGCCTGTAACAAAATGCAGACCCAAAGGTACGCCGCGCCTGTTTGAAAGTCAGAAATATTTTACCGAGAGCGGGAAAGCGAATTTTATTACGCCCGCGAATACAAACCCTATTCCTACAAGCCAGGCCTATCCATACATCTTAAACTCAGGGCGGATAAGGGACCATTGGCATTCCATGACACGCACGGGTCGCTCCGTTCGCCTGTCTCAGCATATATCCGAACCCTTTGTGGAAGTTCATCCTAGTGATGCTGCTGAGTTGGGGGTGCAAGATGCGGATATCGCGATTCTGAAATCCAAAAATGGACAGATGAAAGTTCGGGTCGTTGTTACGCCGCGACAAAGAGAAGGGGCTCTTTTTGTCCCAATGCATTTTACCGATAGATTTGCGAGTGCGGGCAGAGTTGATGCCCTCGTTCATTCAATTGTTGATCCATATTCAGGTCAACCCGCGTCCAAATCCACACCTGTTTCTATGAAGAAATTCCGGGCGCGGTGGTACGGGTTCGCAGTAGTGTCAAATGAGGTGTTCGAGGCTCTCACTGTACCGGCCGCCGCGACTTATTGGACAAAAGCTCGTATTAAATCAGGCGTTAGACTTGAGCTGGCAGGACTGGAAAAGCCAGATAATTGGCAGGCGTTTATGCGATCGCTTCTGAGGCCTGAAGAAAATATTGACGTGCTAGATATGGTAAGCCCTGTGGACGGCCAAACCCGCATGGCATGCTTCAAAGATGGGAAGCTAATTGGCTTGTTATTTACGAGCACAACACCTGTTGCGGTTTCTCGAGATTGGGCGTGTTCGCAATTGTTGAGCGAGCATTCGGGAATGGCTCGGCATCGGTTATTGGCAGGACGCCCTGGTGCAGATATGCCAGATAAGGGCGCCATTATCTGTTCTTGTAATAATGTCGGGGCGAATGAAATCCGCTTAGCTATTGATGGGGGATGCCAGTCTGTTGACGCCGTTGGTGCAGCAACGTCAGCTGGCACAAATTGCGGATCCTGCCAATCTGAAATCAAAACCATTTTAAAAGAGGCTCAATTCGTTGCCGCTGAATAAGATTATATCGCCGCGCCGTGTCGCGCGCCCCAAAGTAGCACCATTATCGGTGCTGCCCGTATTTTATAACCTCGCGGGTGCACAGGTAATTGTGGTGGGCGATAGCGAGGGCGCCGCGTGGAAGACCGAGTTGTTATTAGCGGCAGGCGCCAAGGTCGTGTTGTTCTCTAAAGATCCGCATGAAGAGCTAAAAGAAATTATTGAAAATCTGGAGTATAATCTCGTTCATCATCAGAGAGAGGTTGTCCTCGAGGATTTTTCGGACATGCGCTTGGCCCTAGGTGATTTTACATGCGAACAATCCACATCTGCATTTGTCAATATGGCGCGCGCCCAAGGCGTACCTGTCAATGTCATAGACCAGCCAGAGTTTTGTGATTTTCAGTTTGGATCAATTGTAAATCGGTCGCCCGTTGTCGTATCCATTTCGACTTCGGGCGCGGCGCCAATTCTTGCGCAAACCATTCGCACGCGAATTGAAACAATCTTGCCTGCGTCTATGGCGGTTTGGGCAACTCGCGCGAAATCATACAGAGCCGAACTAGCGGCTAAGGTCCCAGATTTGAAAACGCGAAAGTCTATTTGGAAAGACTTCGCGCGAAATGCATTTACAGAGCCAGCTCATAAAGTCGAAGAGTTCTTCAATTTAGCAGTTAATAATAGCAAAGCCGTTAAATCAGGAAAAGTAACGCTCGTGGGTGCAGGTCCGGGAGATTCAGAACTCTTGACAATAAAAGCAGTTAGAGCGCTTCAGTCCGCGGACGTGATTTTATTTGACAAGCTAGTTTCCGATGAAGTCTTAGAATTGGCCCGGAGAGAAGCTCGTCGCATGTTGGTAGGAAAACGCGGTGGGCAAGCCTCTTGCCGCCAAGATGATATTAACGCCCTCATGGTCAAGCTTGCAAAACAGGGTAAACACGTTGTTCGATTAAAATCCGGGGACCCGATGATTTTCGGCCGCGCCGGCGAAGAGATATCAATCTTAGAAAGCGAGGGCATTTCCACTGAAGTAGTGCCTGGCGTCACGGCGGCTTTGGCGGCTGCATCTAGGCTGGGCATTTCGCTTACCCATCGCGATTGCGCGCAGTCCGTTAAATTTGTTACGGCGCATAGCCGACTAGGAGAACTGCCGGAATTGGATTGGCGTGCCTGTGCGGATACTAAGTCGACACTGATGGTTTATATGGGGGCTCGAACAGCCCCTAAGCTCGCTGAGGCATTAATCGCTCAAGGAGCGCCAACAGATTTACCCGTAATGATAGCCAAAGGCGTTTCTCGACGTGAAGAAGAGGTGTCTTATCATCATCTTTCGGATTTACTTACGCTCGAAATTTCACGTGACCAGCCCGTCTTACTGGGTGTTGGTTATGTTTTTTCGGAACGGCTCATAGCGCCGAAAAACCTGGAATACAAAAATGTAGGGTTGGGAGGCCCTCACATTTTAACGGGCTGATATTTCCCTAAAATATCGCACTAAGAGGTCAATGGCGGCCCCTGATAAACCTGTCTCAATGTTGAGGCCATTTCATTTACTTACTCTATCAGGAGATATCCTCATGAAACTGCAACTCATGAAAAAAAGCCTTACCTCAATTCTCGTTTTATCAAGCTGTGTGGTCGCTCCGGCAGCTCTTGCTCAGGAAAGCGTCGTTTCGCTCGAAGAAGCCGTTAAAGCCAGTAAAGTTCTCGCTAACTTTCGCCTTCGCTATGAAGGGGCAGATTTTGATAACGGCACAAGCTCAGCCGATGCCCTTACTATCCGCTCACGTGTTGGATTGGAAACTGGCGCGTTTTTAGGGACGAAGCTCTTGGTCGAATTTGACCATGTTGAAGACCTTGCCGGAAACTTTAATGACACGGTGAATGGGAATACCGGTTATGCTGTCATTGCGGACCCGAACGTTACGGAGCTCAACCGTTTACAACTCACAAATACGGGATTGCCGGATACGAAAATTACGATTGGTCGCCAACGCATAATTTTGGATGATGCTCGATTTGTCGGTAATGTTGGTTGGCGTCAAAATGAGCAAACTTATGATGCTCTTCGTGTCACTAACAAGTCCATTAAAGGTCTGACACTGGATGCTACTTATGTAGATCAGGTAAATCGCATTTTTGGTGATGAAGCTGCGTCGGGACGTTTCGAAAGTGACAGTTGGTTACTAAATGCAGGTTATAAAGTACCCGTCGAAGGGATGAGTGTAAAAGTCTCTGCTTTTGCATATCTCTTGGATTTAAGTAATGCGGGATTGTCCTCAGACACAATCGGTGCGCAAATTTCAGCGAAAAAAGGTCCACTTGGTTTTACAGGTCGGTATGCCACACAATCAGATAGTGGCGCGAACCCTGTCGATTACACAGCAAATCACTATTTCGCCGAAGCAAACTTCAAACAAAAAGGCTTTTCAGGAGCTATCGGTTATGAAGTTCTGGGCGCAGATGATGACTCTGATGGCCGGTTCACCACCCCATTAGCGACACTACATAAGTTCAACGGCTTTGCAGATGTGTTCCTGGGTACGCCAACCGCGGGCTTAGAAGATCTATATGTCAAAGGGGGGTATAAAACAGGACCTGTTGGTGCGTTGCCTTTCATCAATATGTTTGCTGTCTATCATGATTACAAATCTGATGAGGGCAGTATTGATTTGGGTAGCGAAATTGACGCTGTCGTAGCCACGAAACTAGGTAAAAAGGTAGGGCTTTTGTTTAAATATGCCAATTACAAACAGGGCGATGCGGGTACACCATTTGACCGGAGCCGTTATTCGGTGCAGCTGGATTACAGCTTCTAAAGCTCTTAAACGATGTTTAAATATGCACTTTTAGAGGCAATTGCCTCTCTAAGTGACATCTTTGTTTATTATGTGGTCACGAGCATAATTTTTAAGACAGTCATCAGGCGCTAGATTATTCGTGGCGCTTGGTGATGTTTTAGGAAAATACTATGGAAATTGGCGAGTCTCCGCCACTTATTGTGCTGTTGATCGACAGCGATGCAGAGCGTGCTCGGATTGTCGAGGCGGGCCTTCGCGGGGCAGCCATTACAAAGCTCGCCTCTTCTGATAGCGGGAATATATTGTCATCTATCTCAGAGCTACAGCCAGATGTTATTATTATGGATTGCGAGTCACCAGACCGAGACACAATTGAGAACCTTCGTATTGTTGCCCGTGAAAATCCGAAGCCTATCGTGATGTTCGTTGAAGATGGAGACGGTTCTCTGGCGAAAGAAGCTGTGAGAGCAGGGGTTAGTGCATATATTGTCGATGGCCTGACATCTTCTCGAATCCAGCCCGTAATAGAGGTTGCGATTGAACGATTCAAAATGTTTGATGGATTACAGCGCGAGCTAGAGAAATCTAAGGAAGACCTTGAAGCCCGCAAAACTATTGAGCGCGCCAAAGGGATATTGATGGATAAGCGCGGGATATCCGAGAGTGAGGCTTTTTCCTCAATGCGAAAACTCGCCATGCAGGAAAGTATAACGATAAAACAGGTGGCCGATAAGATTTTGTCTGTCGCTAGCTTGTTGGGTGATAATTTTTAATCATGTCATCTGCTCTCGAAATGACAGATATTCGCATTGGCTTTGTCCCTCTGGCAGATGCCGCGCCCATCATCATGGCAAAGGAACGGGGCGTTTTCGAAAAGTTTGGATTAAACGTCACGCTGGAGAAAGTCAGTTCGTGGGCGCGTATGAGGGACCTGCTTGCTGTAGGAGATTTGCAGGCAGCACATATGTTGGCTCCAATGGTCATTGCCAGCGTTATGGGGTTAGAACCTGGTACGCCGCCTTTCACTACGTCATTGGCTCTGAACATGAACGGTAACGCTATAACTGTATCAAACGCGCTTTATGCTGCGATGTATCAGGCCAACCCCTCCGCCATGAAGGAGCGACCCATCACCGGAATGGCCTTAAGAGATGTCGTGGCGGCCCGTATAACATCTGGGCAAAAACCTTTGACTTTCGCGATGGTCTATCCGTTCTCTTCCCATAATTACCAGCTACGATATTGGCTCGCGGCGGCTGGATTACATCCGGACCGCGATGTTAATTTGGTTGTAGTTCCGCCGCCAAAAGTCATGGACTATATGCGGGCGGGTATCATCGACGGATACTGCGTGGGAGAACCCTGGAATTCTGAAGCCATTGTCCAAGGGGTGGGCACAACCTTAGTAACATCCCACGAACTTATGGGGCTCGCACCTGAAAAGGTGTTGGGGGTTTGCCAATCTTGGGCTGATGATAACCCCAATAGCTACAGCGCGATCTTATCCGCGCTCTTGGAAACATCGAAGACGTTAGAAAATAAAAGCGCGCTGGAAGAAGCTGCCTCCATCATGTCCGTCAATGCCTATGTGGGTTTACCAGCCAAGCGAATATTGCCCGCATTAACGGGCACGCGCAGGCAAACCGCCGGTGACATCATTCAGAATATGCCCGACTTTAATGTCTTCTATCGATATGGCGCTAACTACCCGTGGCGTTCCCACGCGAGTTGGTTTTTAACGCAAATGTATCGCTGGGGACAGGTGAATAAGGCTGTCAATTTTAAGGACGTGATTGAGAAAGCATATCGACCCGACATTTTTCGGGAGGTCGCGAAGCGCGGAGAACATATTTATCCAACGATTGATATGAAAAATGAGGGCGACCAAATCCATCCCTGGGTGCTCTCTGATGCTTCATCTCCGATTGCTTTGGGTCCCAATCAATCTATCGATAATAGAATATTTAGACACGCGCACCCTATCGCTTATCTGGAAGGTTTTCAGATTCATAACCTCCGGCTTTCGCTATCCGAGCTAGCCCAGAAAAACCGGTTGGGTTAGCAGACGGCCAGCAATCTGTGTTTGCTCAAGGGGGGCAACCCACACTCAATCTTCAAGCTCAATCTCTCCTCGCGAAACGCGTAAAAACTAAGCTTTCATTGGCGTTGATGTTTATTCACCAATAGGAACGGGAGAATTTACAAATTCCATTGCTTCGAGTGAAAATTCCAGGCGGTTTGTATTATGTTTTTTAGGCTAGAATGTTGCGCTGTAAACCCTAACAGGTCTTTAGCGCGCTGCGGATCAGCGTAAAGTCTGGTGAGGTCGCCATCGCGGCGCGGCGCGGCATCATAAGGGACATGTCTGCCCGTGACGCGTTCTATCATTTGTAATATTTCAAGATTGGAGACGCCTTGACCTGTTCCAATATTGACTTCGGCTTGTGTGAGGCCTTTTGCAATAGACTTGAACCCACAAATATGCGCTTCAGCTATGTCAGTCACGTGGATGTAATCGCGAATGCAGGTTCCGTCAGGTGTGTCGTAATCCGTTCCAAAAATTTTCATTTTTCCGCGGAGGCCTGAAGCGGATGCAAGAGCGATGGGTATAAGGTGTGTTTCTGGCTCGTGTTCCTCACCAATTTCGCCTGATACATCTGCGCCGGAAGCATTGAAGTAGCGGAGCGTGATATAAGAGAGGCCATAAGCTTTATGATAGCTTTGTATCATTTGCTCGATTGCGAGTTTGGTTTTGCCGTAGACGCTAAATGGATTTTGAATATGACTCTCTAGAAGCGGCATTTGGTTGGTTTCGCCATACGTTGCGCAAGTCGAGGAGAATATGAGATTATTGAGCTCTAAAGCTCGCATCGCTTCGAGTAGGTTAAGCGCGCCGATGACATTGTTTTCGTAAAAGCCAGCGGGATCTTTCTCGCCAATGCCAACTTCAATTGAACTGGCGAGATGCACAACAGCATGGGCATCTTTATGTTTGGTGAAGGTGCCTAATGTGGCCGCCTTGTCGCGGAGGTCAACCGTTTCATAAGGCCCCCATTTGACGGCGTGGGTGTGACCCGAGCCAAAATTATCAAATGTAACGGGAAGGCCGCCATTATCGGCAATAGCCTTACAAACATGAGAGCCAATGTAACCGCCTCCGCCAACAACTATGATTGTTTTTCCTGTAAGATCGTAATCCATCAACTCACCCAAAAGCTCTCTGGGTGTTTGGCGAGGAGAGCTGTCTTCCATGCTTCCAATTTGTCATTGGCGATGCAGGCGACGATACAACCTCCAAAGCCGCCGCCCGTTTGCCGCGCCCCCACAGCGCCTAACGTCACAGCATCCTTAACAAGAGCGTCGACTTTCGGAACAGTAATTTCGAAATCATCCCGCATAGAGATATGACTTTCATTCATAAGCTCTCCGATTTTTAGCATGTTGTGCTCACGCAGACATTTAATGGCTTCTACTGTGCGGCGGTGATCGCTCATGCAGTGTTTTGCCCGACGTTGTAAGATATCTGGCAAATTTTTTAACGATGCAAATTCAGCGTCTGAAATTTGGCATATATTGTTGTGCCCCAACGCCGACTTTACGATATCACATTCCTCTTTGCGTTCTTTGTACCGGCCTTCATTGAGCTGACGAAACTGCCCCGAATGAATTACGGCCATGTGATAGTCCTCTGGAAGGTCCACTAACTCATAATCGAGCGTTTCCGTATCTAAGGCCAGAGCTTGTCCGGGATTAGCAATCGCGACGGCCATTTGATCCATAATCCCGCAAGGCATACCGATAAACTCATTTTCGACCCGCCGCGCAAGAACGGCGATATCTTTGTCGGAGGTGTCCGCTTTCGCGATAGCTCTCGCTAGCTTTAGGACGCCAACAGTAACGGCTGCAGAGGAGGAAATGCCAGCGCCAAAGGGCAGGGTGGTCTCCACAGCAATATCGGCACCGCCAGTTAAATATCCATGTTCATTGGCAAGAATTATTGCGCCTGTAATATAATCAGACCAGTGATCGCTGACGACGTCGGTAATTGTTCGTTTCGCGATACCTTCAAATTTATCGGACCAGATGTGGATTTCATTATCCAAGCGGGGGCTCAAAGCTAATGACACACCGAGCTTCAGCGCTGTCGGCAGAACCATGCCCCCATTATAATCGGTATGCTCACCAATTAGGTTCACACGCCCGGGCGTAAAGCCGTATTCATCAGGCTTGCGTTCGAACACAGCTTCAAAACGATCTTCAATCACTAGAGGGCTCTTAGGGTTTTTGCCGCCATTTCGGGCATGACATCGACCGTGAATGCGCCGGTAGACTGTTCCACCGAGGCCAAATACTTCACGCGGCCCGGGGCACGCAATAAGGGATAGAACTGCGCGGTAAAATGAAAGCGATCATCTGCTTTTAGAGGGGCGGCATGTAAAGACAGCATATAAGCTGTTGGGCGCTGGAAGTACTCATCATATCGACGAGTGATGTCACCGAGCATATGCGCGAATCCATCCAGCTGTTCTTCGTTGAAGTCCCAAGGCCCGCGCAGAGGTTCATTTGGCGCAATCCAAGTCTCGAAGGGGAACCTCGCAAAGGGAGGGCAAAAGGCAGTCAGGCCACCTGCTTGGGTTACGCCGTAATCTGGCTTAAATATTTTGATATCTGCTGCGAGACTATAGCCGGCCTCAAAAGCATTCATTGCGTCTCGTTGTACGCGCGGTACAAAGGGGAAAGCATATATCTGGCCATGGGGGTGGGGTAAAGTAACGCCTACCTCATCGCCGCGATTTTCAAATGGCAGTACGAACTCGCGTCCTTGGTTGAAGAGTGTTTCGTATCGGTCATTCCACGCGGCCAGCAATAAGCGACGCTTATCTTGCCCAATGGTGTGAAGGTTGCCCGAGTCTTCGGGGCCATACACAATCACATCACAGCGCCCCCCAGCGCGCATGAACTTCACGCCGTCAATGACATCGGGAAGCGGGGCGTCATCATGAAGACTAGTAAATTTATTTTCAAAAACAGCGAGCTCGAAATCGGCAAAAGGTATCTCAGTGGGCGCGCCACCAGGCGACGTTGGGGCTAAAGGGTTTTCCGCGGCAGAGGGTTTGAAGGTTCGGTTTTGGCGGTGGGCGGCGTATATGTTCCATTCATCCCGAAGCGGATGATAACGTAGTTCTCCACCTTTTGCGACCGCTCCTTCGTCCTCGGCTTGAGGCTCCAGTGTGTGAGGTTTGTAGCCATATAGAAATAAGTCCCGGCCATCCCGCTTGACGAAATGTCGGCGGTGGACCCTACGGCCTTCTGTCTTGTGCCGAATCTGTGCCAATAAATCTGTCATTGAGCTCAATATTTGCGAAAACGAACATTTTTGTAACCTCAGTTAATAGTAATGGCTAGAGGAAATGTTCGTTTTTTGGGTGATTTCGCAGTATTATGAAGAAATTATTTTGATTTTCGGGCATAATTGATGAACCAAAAACAGATTTTACAAAAACGAACACTCTGCTAAGTCAGTCACATGAAAAAATTTGAGCCCTCAAAAAGACAAGCCTCTATTCTGCAAATGGTCGATGAATTTGGATTTGTGGCAACCGAGGCTATGGTTACTGAGTTCGATGTGACCCCGCAAACCATTCGAAGAGACTTGAACGAGTTGAGTGAGCATGGATTGCTGAGCCGCTTTCATGGGGGGGCGGGGCAGGTTAAAAGTGCCGAAAATCCACCTTACAAAGACCGATTGCAAACCGGTGTAGAGGCAAAGCGAAAAATTGCCGCCGCTACGGCCGCGCTTATACCCAACGGCGCGTCCATTTTTTTGAGTACCGGGACGACGATTGAGGCGATAGCAGAAGCCCTGCTCGGGCACGAAAAGCTCCATGTTTTTACTAACAACCTGCACGTTGCGCGAATTTTGACGCAAAATGAGAGTTTTCAAATCATCGTCTCTTGTGGGCAGGTGCGGCACTCGGATGGCGGTATAATTGGATCTTCCTCAGATGATTTCATTGGCGATTTTCGCATGGACATTGGCATTGTTGGTATAAGTGGCATCGATGAGGATGGTTCGTTGTTGGAGTATGATCCTCAGGAGGTGAAGACTGCGAAAACAATTTTGCGTAATTCGCAAAAGGTGATTATGGTTGCGGATCGTCATAAGTTCGGCCGCCGTGCGATGAACAGGGTGGGGCACGTGCGAGAGCTAGATGTCATCATCACTGACAGTAATCTTGATCCTCATTTTAGAAATATCTGTGCTGCGGAAAATATCGATATTGTGGTGTCCGAGTAGCAACAGCTTATGCCGTAGACGTAACTAAGCTCGCAGAATAAACCTCTCCGTGCCCCTTATTTGCTCCTGAAAGCATCTATCATCGCTGTCTTTGCGCAAATTTGTTGTGCGTATTCGAACAAAATATTCAATATACGGCCCAAAAAAGGAAAAATTCTCCCTCACTCTGATATAAAAAGTATGAAAAGGTTCAAGTTTATGTCGAGTGTGATGCATTTTTACAACATTTAACTCAAAATGTTCGAAAAAGAAAATTTTTAACCTTGACGAAGATGCTTCTCTTTCTAATGTGAATGTAAATGTTACGAAAAAAGTAGCAAAGCGACTAAATTTAGGGAGAGATCTGATGAGATTCAACAAAAAGAAGCTGCTGGCATGCACGGTCGGTACGGCTGCCATGTTAATGGCCGTGCCAACAATGGCGCAGGAGGCGAACACTTTCGAAGATGAAGTTATTGCCACAGGTATTCGGAGCTCGATTAAGCGGGCGCAGGATATCAAGCGTGAGGCTGTGGGCGTTGTGGACGCGATTGCGGCAGAGGATTTGGGTAAGTTCCCCGACCTGAACGTTGCCGAGTCACTTCAGCGAATCTCTGGACTAGCAATTGACCGCTCAGGCGGCGAGGGCCAAGCCGTGACAATTCGTGGCCTGGGGCCCCAATTTAACACTGTTCTTTTGAATGGTCGCCAAATTGCCACAGACTCAGGTGGCCGTGAGTTCAACTTTGATGTCTTGGCAGCTGAGCAAATTACAGGCGCGACCGTGTATAAGTCTGGACGTTCAAATCTTCAAGAAGGTGGTATTGGCGGCACGATCAACGTTAGTACCGCGCGCCCATTTGATAACCCGGGTTTCCAAATGGCGGGCTCTGTAAAAGGCGTTTATGAAAGTCTTTCGGAGAAAATTTCTCCGGCTGGCTCGCTTCTTGTCAGCAATACATTTAATAATGACACCTTTGGTGTTTTAGGTGCTTTCAGTTACTCGGAACGCGACGTTCAGATTAACCAAATTGCAACGGCCGGCTGGCGCCCGGGTCAAACCATCTCCAATAACCGGGACGGTGTATTGTTTGAAAATGCCTACATCCCGCGTAACTGGGATCAAATCGTAGATAGCCAAAAACGCAAGCGGTTGAATGCTAGCATCGCGGCTCAATTCGCACCAAATGATGACATGACAGTTACGCTTGATGGTTTCGTGTCAAAGTTTGAAGTCGATTCATTGGTGACAGATTTGGCTTCATGGTTTGAGCCTGACCGCGTCGGAAGCGGTACAGTGGATGCCAATGGTACGCTAACGAGTTTCACGCAAGAAATTGGCCTCTCGGGGGGATCCGGCGATCCGGCTTCTGACTTCGTGTCGACGACGCGGAATTCTCGCGACGTAACGAACAAAGGCTTTGGCATTAATGTGGATTGGAATGCGACGGAAAATCTGAATGTTAGCTTAGATGCTTTTCACTCAACTGCTGAAAATGACCGCGCTGGACAAGATCGTTTCAACGTGGTGGGTATCATCAATAACTATTCATTTGACGGAACGGGGGAGTATCCGACCGTTGCTCACGATGGTTTTTCAGGGTCAACCTTACCGGATGCGAGCTTAAGTCGCCTGCATTATAATGAAAAAGGTAACGTCCCTACAGATGAGGATCAAATTACCGAGTTTAAGGCGGATTTTGAGTATACGCCTGACGTTGACGCTATTCAGGCCGTTCGCTTTGGGGCCTATAATCAGATGCGAGAGAAGTCTCGTTTTCAAATATTTGGTAATCAGTGTGCCTTCTGTGGTTATCAGGTCGCTGCACCAAATGATATTATCAACTTCCGTCCATTCACGGCTGAGAACTTTTTCCCAGGTCTGATTGATACTTTCTATTCATATGATGGCGATGCATATGTTGATTATCTTGCCTCAGAGGGTGTGCCAATTACGCCAACGCTCCAGAATAACCGCTATGAGATTAATGAAGATATCATCAGTGCCTACGTAGATACCACATTAGGTTTTGATGCTGGAGATATACCTGTCGAAATTAACATGGGCATGCGTTATGCGCACACGGATATTGATGTTACGGCTGTTCAAAGCTTTATTGCCGATGTTGTACCCACGTCTGACTTAACGCTATTTTCTAACGTCTTTGGACCAGCAACAGACATCACAGAAGGGGGATCTTACTCCAACTTCTTGGGTAACTTCGATGTTGCGTTTGATGTTCGCGAAGACATGAAACTGCGTTTCGCAGCATATGAGTCGCTCACACGCGCCACAATGTCTGAGCTTTCTCCGGCGACTAATTTTGGCGAACCACGTCGTCAAAACCTAACCGCCAGCGGGGGTAACCCAGCTCTCAATCCCTTTAAGTCAACCAACTTTGATGCGGCCTTTGAGTGGTATTATAGCGAAGACAGCGTGTTCTCTATCGCAGCCTTCCACAAGGATATTGACGATATCATCGTGAACCTAACTGGTAACGAAACCTTTGTTCTCGCGAACCGTAGCGCCGCTGATGGTTTCCGATGTGCTGGAACAACACCTAGCTGTGCAGCACCCGGCGATATTGACCCGACCCGTCCGGGCTTTGATGTCATTGCGAATACTGAAGAGCTTAATGGGGAGAGCGAAATTTATCGCGTCAGTCGTCCTCAAAACGGTGAGTCAGCGAAGGTCAAAGGCGTTGAAGTTGCAATCACGCATGTTCTAGATAATGGCTTTGGTCTGTCAGCCAACGCGACGTTTGTGGACAGTAACGTTGTACTCGACCCAACCTCAGCAACGAACTTCTCGCTTGAAGGTGTTGGTGACTCACAAAACGTTGTTCTCTTCTATGAGAATGACCGACTGCAAGGTCGTGTGGCTTATAACCGCCGCGAGGGCTTCTTGCGCCGCATCGATAACGGTTTCAACGGTGAACCCATCAACACAGAAACCTTTGGTCAGTTTGATGCGAGCGCGAGCTACAACATCACAGATCAGTATTCTGTATTCTTCGAGGGTATTAATATTACCGGGGAAGAGTTGCGCCAGACTGGTCGTTTCCCGAACCAAATTTACTCTATCGAGGATAATGGTTCGCGTTACGCCATTGGTGTTCGCGGTAAGTGGTAATTTCGTGATATTGACGTAACCCAATTCGGAGGGCTGATAAGAAAACCCTTATCAGCCCTAATTTTTTGCCATAAAGTTTTGGATGATGACAAACCCAATTAAATCCATTCTTATCGTTGGTGGTGGTACCGCGGGCTGGTTGAGTGCAGCCATTATTGCCGCGCATCACAGAAACCGCCCAGAGGGGGCATTGGAAATTACCTTGGTAGAAGCCTCCGATATTCCCACTGTCGGAGTGGGCGAGGGGACCTGGCCTACTATCCGAAATACTGTGCGGATGATTGGGATCGACGAGAAGAGGATTTTTAAAGAGTGTTTTGCTGGCTTCAAACAGGGCGGCAAATTTGTGAACTGGGTAACCCAAGATGATTTTTACTATCACCCCTTCACCGTGCCATTGGGTTACGGTCAAATGGATATGGCGCCCTATGTTGAAGACATTGAAGACTTCGCTTTGGAGGCGAATTATCAGCAGGAAATATGCGAAGCTGGCCTCGCGCCGCGCTCTTTGGCTGAAGGCGAATTTCAAAGTGTTTGCAATTATGCTTATCATCTGGATGCGGGAGCTTTTGCAAATATTCTCAAAGATCACTGTAAGTCTGAACTTGGCGTTCAGCATGTCATCGGCACGGTAAAAGATGTGACTTTGAACGACAAAGGTCACATTGATACGTTAAAGCTTGAAGGCGAAGCAGGGCCCTTTGATCTCAAGGCAGATTTATATGTAGATTGTACGGGATTCCGCTCGCTATTACTGGGTAAAGCGCTCGGCGTCCCATTTATCTCTAACGAGAAATATCTTTTCAATAATAAAGCCTTGGCTCTTCATGTGCCTTATGAAAATGAAGATGATTCTGTTGTGCCTCACACTATTGCTACGGGACAGAATGCAGGCTGGACATGGGATATTGGCCTGACGAACCGCCGGGGTGTGGGGCATGTTTATTCCGATGCTTATCTGTCAGATGATGAGGCGGAAGAGAACCTGTCCAAATATATTGGTCAGTCATTAGATGATTTTAATATTAAACGTATCAGCTTCCAATCCGGTTATCGGCAACAAACATGGAAACATAATTGTGTCGCGGTAGGCTTAGCCTGTGGATTCGTTGAACCTTTGGAAGCTACGGCGATAATGTTAGTCGAAGTCGCTGCCCGCTATATTGCCGAAAACCTCCCGGCCGAAGACTCGGCAATGGCAGTGACCGCGAAACGCTTTAATCAGCAAATGGATTATCGCTGGTCACGCATCACAGACTTTTTGAAATTGCATTATATGCTCACTAAACGTCAGGAACCCTACTGGCGGGCCCATTGCGACCCTGCCTCTATACCAGAAAGCCTAAAAGAGGACCTCGCGATCTGGAAATATCGTGGGCCAATAAAATCTGATTTTGACGGTGTGGCTGAATTATTTCCAGCGGCAAGTTATCAATATGTGCTTTACGGCATGGGCTATAAACCTGACTTTTCGCGTCAGTCTTATTTGTATGACCAACACCAAAACGCAAATCGCATTCGCCAAAAAAACCAGTTGATGACTCAACAGCTTTTGCAAAGTTTGCCGCCTCACAGAGATTATATCGAGCATTGGCTCGAACAATAGGATAGTATAATGGCGACTTTGACAGCCCTGAAGGCCAGCGAGCATGGTGCCTTAAAACTCAAAACTGAGACCGGGGTCATCTTTGCGCAAAGCGCGCATATGCTGCCTCTAAGGGTGACGGAGGTCGCGCAAGCCACAGTGGACTTTCCGGTAATGATCAGCCGCATGAGCAATGGCACGATGAGTCTGTCGGCTCTGACAAGCTTTGAACCGCATAAAAATCTGTTTGTCTCGGGCGGTGAATGGACATCAAGTTTCCAGCCTGTGGCAATGAAAACCTATCCGTTCTTTTTAATGAAAGCCGAAGATGGTAGCGCAAACCCTGTTTTGGGAATCGATGGTGATAGTAAGGCTTTGTCGGGAGAAAAAGGGGAGGCAATTTTTGATAAGAAGGGAAAGCTCTCTTTGACTGTGAAACAACTTCAAGCCCAGCTTTTGGAAGATTCAAAAAATATGGTTCACACCTTTCAGTTTTTCGAAACGCTGGAGGAATTCGAGTTGATAAGGTCAGTCGATTTGGGGTTAAATTATGCAGACGGGCAAACAAACCGGATTCGAGGCCTCAGTATGATCCATGAGGATAACTTACAGAGTCTGAGTTCCGAACGTCTAACGGAATTGCGTGATAGAGGATATCTCGCGCCCATATATGCCATGTTGTTTTCAGTCTTTCAGCTAAATGCGCTTATTCGCAGGAATAATTCTTTTGCAGAGACTAAGCACATTAAAAGTATCAATCTGGAAGTCAGCAAAGACAACCGTCCTACCTAAGAGCTAGCCGTGATTACCGTTTCCAAAGATAAAACTTTTGCGCTTACCAATAAGTATTTCTCTTATGTGTTTCGAGTTTCGCCCGAAGGGATATTGGAACACCTTCATTATGGCGGGCCGTTAAGAGACCCCCTGAATGTTGCTGTGCATCATTTGCGAACCCAGCGGGAAGTCGCTTCAAACTTTCAAGGCGGGCCATATTTCAGTCTCTCTGATACGCCGCAGGAGTTCCCAAGCTTCGGGACATCTGATTACCGCTTTCCAGCGCTGCACGGGCGTAATTCTGATGGTAACACTGTCTTCTCGCTGCATTATAAAAAGTACCAAATTGTTAAGGAGAAGCCGCGCCTCAAAAAGCTTCCCTCAGCCAGGGGCGGGGACAGCGAAACTCTCATCGTAACGCTCGAAGATCCGCTACATAAGCTCGAGGTTGAACTCTACTATACGGTTTATGAGCATTATGGTGTTCTAGTTCGATCGGCGAAATTCAAAAATAAGGGTAATAAAGAACTTCAGTTACAGCATGCCTATAGCTCTGCTTTAGACTTACCACCGCATGAATATGAAATCCTGCATCTTCATGGCACCTGGTCTCGAGAGTTTTGCGAAGAACGTATCGATGTGCCAAAAGGCCGATTTATTGTAGATAGCGCAAGAGGCACTTCCAGTGCCGCGCATAGCCCATTTATTGCCATTGTTCAAAAAGGCACAACCGAGGAATATGGCCGCGTTCACGCGACAACTCTGATGTATAGTGGCAATTTCTCTCTTTCCGTTGAAAAAGGAGAATTTGAAGATGTCCGTTTGCTGGCGGGTATCAACCCCTTTAACTTCCACTGGCGCCTAAAGCCCGGTAAGAAATTTTGCACCCCCGAAGCCTTGCATGTTTACGCCGATAAGGGCCTGCGCAGCATGAGTCATATATGGCATGAATTTGTCCGAGAGAAGGTCTCGCCGGAGCGGTTCCGTCACAAACCACGTCCGACGTATCTCAATACTTGGGAGGCTGCGTATTTTGATGTGGATGAAGAGAAGGTGCTGCATCTCGCCGATAAAGCCAAAGAAATTGGCGTGGATATGCTAGTTCTTGATGATGGCTGGTTTGAGGGTCGTCGTGACGACACTTCGTCATTGGGCGACTGGACTGCGGATAAAGAACGCTTCCCCAGCGGTATACCAGCGCTAGCGGCCAAGGTGAAAGCTAAAGGTTTGAAGTTCGGAATTTGGTTTGAACCGGAAATGGTGAATCCTAAAAGCCAACTTTTTGAGGATCATCCAGATTGGATACTGCATGTGCCAGGACGCAAACCTTCTTTGGGTCGCAATCAGTTAACACTCGATCTATCCCGTCCAGAAGTGATTGATTATCTTTACGCTCAAATCGATGACATTTTGTCGTGCGGGGATATTGATTACGTTAAGTGGGATATGAACCGGAACATGACCGAAGTCGGGTCCGCGGGACAGTCCAAGAACCGCCAGCGCGAAGTCTCCCATCGATACATGCTTGGGCTTTACGACCTTCTGCGCCGCCTTACGAAAAAATACCCGGACGTCTTGTTTGAAAACTGCGCCAGTGGCGGCAATCGTTTCGACTTAGGTATGTTGAGTTACATGGCACAAAATTGGACGAGCGATATGTGCGACCCGATTGGGCGCTTAGACATCATCAATGGGTGTTCCTATCTCTTCCCATTGGATGTTACGGCGGCCTATATCGGTCCTTCGCCAAACCACCAAAACGGCCGAGTTAGTTCAATTAAGACTCGTTTTAATGCCGGCGCATTTTGCGCCGCACGCGGAATTTCATTGAATGAAGAGGATATTGACGAGCACAAGTCAGAGCTCCAAAGCTTGATAATGTTTGCCAAAGACACGTCGGAAGATTTTGTCGGGGGACGCTTCGACCGCCTCATTAAATCCAAAAATGAAGTGTGTTGGCAGTATACGAGCAGAGATGAACAGACCGTTTATTTGGCATATTTCCATATCCTTGCCGCACCGAACCTGCCGTTCCGCCGGGCGCGTATGGTAGGGCTGGAGGCCAATGCAGATTACATGCTTGTCGAGGATGGCGCTACTTACGCCGGAGATGCCTTGATGCAAAATGGCATGCCCTTGCCATATGTCGCGACAGGGCAGGTCAATGAAAAGGTACGCTATATGACCAAAGGTGATTTTAGCTCGCATCTGTTCGTCTTCAAGAAAGATAATAATTAGAAATAAAAATGTCTGGGAAACAGACGGGGAGAGAAATCATGGAACTTCAACCAGTACAGATTGTCGTTTTTCTTGCAATCACGGCCTTAATTGCAGCTGTGACCTATTGGTATTGTAAGGGTGCTCGCCATAGTGAAAATGGCGAGCAGGAATACTTTCTCGCAGGAGGTTCGCTGAAATGGTATTTTGTTGCCGGCTCGATTACATTGACTAATCTCTCAACTGACCAGTTGGTCGGGATGAATGGTAATCAAATGGCGTTGCTCGCGTGGTGGGAATTAGCCGCTGTGGTCGGGCTGTTTATTCTCTGCTTTTTGTTCATTCCGGTTTATTATAAATATAATTGCACGACGACGACGGAGCTTCTCGAAAAGCGTTATCAGAACCCTCATATTCGAGCTTTGATTTCTATTCTCTTTCTTCTCGGAAACGTCTTCATTTTTCTGCCCGCTATTCTCTATGGCGGTTCGCAATTCATGATTTCTATGTTTGGATTGTCAACGGACCCCGTCATGGTCCCGGGTTTTGGCGCGATTGACCCGATGATATTTGCACTGTCATTAGTTTTTGCGCTGATGGGCGCAGCTTACGCAATTTTTGGTGGATTACGGGCTGTGGCGGTCTCTGATACGTTCTCAGGGGTGCTCTTATTGGGGCTGGCCCTCTTTGTGACTTATGTCGCGCTTAAATCCATCAACTTTGATTTTAGTGGCATCCCGAAGGACCGTTTGACGCTAATCGGATCGCCTGATTCAGCTATTCCTTTCAAGACGCTGTTTACGGGCATGCTTTTTATTCAGATTTTTTATTGGTCAACTAATCAAACAATTACGCAGCGCGCTATGGCGTCGCCTTCGGTGAAAGAAGCGCAAAAAGGCATCTTGGCGGCTGCCGGTATTCGGCTTCTCATTGTTCCGGCGATTATCGTGATTCCGGGTATTGTATCCTACAAGCTTTATGGCCGGATTGAAAATGACATGGCCTATGGTCAACTTGTTGGTGATATCTTGCCGACATTCTTGTCAGGTGCTTTCGCTGCAGCCATTCTGGCCGCGATTTTGACAACATTTAACTCAATCCTAAACGCCTCAGCCGCGCTTTGGGTTTGTGACATTCACGAAACCTATGTGAATAAAACGCCCAACATAAAACGGCTCTCATTATGGGTATCTGTCGCGATGGTGGTTGCCAGCCTGTTATTAGTGCCGTTCTTCGCGACACAAGACAGCCTCATCAATACTGTGCAGACGCTTTACGGGTTGCTGTCTATGCCTATTCTTTCGGCCTTTATCGTGGGCGTGCTGTTCAAAAATGTAGACGCTCGCGCTATGATTATTTCGGTTATCTTTGGCGTGCTCTTCTATTTCTGGATGCTGAACCCTCTGGCCGTGAATGCAGATTTAACCACGCAGCGCGTTGGTTTGCACTACATTCACCTCATGGCGATTAATCTCATCACAATGGTTGTATTAGCGCTTTTATTAAACCGTGTTGTCTTTAAGAAAAAGGCGCAATGGGATGCGCGCGAAGTCTTTAACCGCGCGGGCTAACCATAAGGGCATCTGCGCCTCAGTCAGTTCAGGTGTTTCGTATACCCTTGAAACAGGGACACCAAGCATCCGTTTGCATGTGACGAAAGGACGAGGCATCAAATGTGCGCGACTGTAGCCTATGCGGAAAGTAGCGCGAAGGTGAGGAAAACGGGAATAAAACGTTTTCAGGCCGCTTTCTTCATACATCATCATCATCATCATCAATGGATAAAACTCTTTCGCTAAAGAAGACTCTCTTGAGTATCAAAATAAGCGACATAGAGCCAGAGTGCCCGCGAAAAGATAATTAAGCAAGGGAAACGGTCATGCTTGCGAAGCAGGTAGTTAGGAAAATCTAAGACGCAGTGTGATGTTGCGCAGGGTACAGGGACTTAGCAAGGTGGCACTTCACGGACGGAACGCGGGAAGATGAAGAAGACGGTTGTTTGACCTTAAAGGCCTACGGCCTACTTGGCTTATAGCTTGTGATTAGACCGCAAGTATAAAGCACCGCTTAAGATATTACGATTTGTTTTTATGCAATGTAAAAAATATACGCGCCTCAACATGTCTATACAATTAATAGGGCTGTTGACGTACTTGCGGCGTCCTCGGGCGTGGAGACTATATAACCCCAAATTTAAAGGACGCGTATATCTCATTTCAAAGTCTAAAATATATTAAACGCATACAATAATGTGCCTGCAACAATTGGAATTCCGTAGGGAATTCGTATTTTGGCGGCGCTTTTGTAGGCCTCTTTTAAGGACGCCTGTTTCGCAGAGCCTAGCTTTTGGCGGCCCATGGCAACTATCAAAATCACAAGAGCGAAACCGAATCCCGCAAGAGAGACATAGAGGGAAAGCGTTAGCAATCCCATTGGTGTAGTCCAGAGTGCTATCGCGCCGAATAGCTTTACGTCACCCCCGCCCATGGGGCCTATGACATAGAGCAGCAATGCGATGAGAAACCCAATGAAGCCTGTGATAAGATGGACAGCTAACATTGAAAGGCTTGGCATCATTGATACCACCGACATAAAAAACAGCCCCAAAATAATGAGAGGAATAATATTTGGAATCGTAAGTGTTTTAGCATCAATCATTGCTGCTACTACTAAAGTAATAGCGGCAATACTTAGTAACGGGATGGGAGCCTCTAATAAAGAGTCAGGGAGATTGAGTGGCAACAAGGGCTAGGTTCTTTTCTGCGTTGGCATGAAAGGTTGGACTTTTAGCAATTGCGAGTTTTAAAAATTTTATTGCGTTACCTCTTTCCCCATTTCTCATGGCTCTCACTCCCAATTGATTATATAGATCCGATGCCTGGGCATCTGTTGTGCCGTTCAAAGCGTTATCTATTTCGCCGGAGAGTGCCAGAGCCGTGCGATATTGTAAATCAGGATATGAATTTCCATCAGAGAGCGCTTTTGCATTTTCAAATGATATGAGCGCCTCCTCCAATCGATCTTGATTCATATAGGACATCGCTAAATTATGATATGAGCTTGTATTTTTCTCTTGTGCAATTGCTACCTTATAGGCCTGCTCGGCATTCTTCCAATCTTTGGATTTATCATAAATCATGCCCAAGCCATTCCATGAGCGCCACAGTTCTCCATTTTCAATCACGGCTTTATTTAACCAGTTATGACTTTCAGGGTATTTATTATTACTCAGAAGACTCAATCCATATCCTTGAAAGTTTTCAGCCTTTGGGTCTGTCTCGACTAACTCAGAGAATAGGATTTGTGATTTGCGAGTGTTTCCGGATTTGAAGAGAGCCTCTGCCAAAAGGTACTTAATATTCGTATCTTCCGGACTCCATTTTGCCGCTAAGTTTGCATGTTCTATGGCCGACTTAAAATCACCTGACTGAAGATCATTTTCAGCTCTCTGCTTGAGTGCTGGAACCATTATAGCTTTGTTCTCTTCGGGCATTTCTTTTTGCTGCAGCAATTTACTAACTGAAACGTTGGAATACTTGTCTCCATGCTTTCCTAGTGTAGTTGCACAGCCAGTCATAGTAAAACCAACTGCCAATGTAATAAGAGTATTGATTATAAGTTTCATGACAACCTCCTTAAAGAACACGAAATATGCGCACCATGACAGGCACCATAATGACAGCAAAAAGTGTTGGAAAAATACAAAGCACCAGTGGGATAGACATCTTGGCAGGTAGTGCGCTGGCTTTTTCTTCTGCTCTCAACATACGATCACGTCTCATATCCTCTGACGCTGCATTTAAGGCACGGGTCAAACTCGTTCCTAGTGCGTCTGACTGAATTATCATTGTTGTTATGGAATGTACCTCCGGAAGATCAACGCGTTCCGCCAGGTTTTTTAACGCTTCGGCTCTTTTTCGCCCGGCTTGGAATTCCAATGTTGCAATATGAAATTGTTCGCTGACGACAGGGTGTGAGGCTGCCAGCTCT
This sequence comes from Hellea sp., assembly GCA_020629875.1. Lineage (GTDB taxonomy): Bacteria > Pseudomonadota > Alphaproteobacteria > Caulobacterales > Maricaulaceae > Hellea. Next base: position 4,236 of record JAHDCL010000023.1, on the reverse strand, counting down.
TTTGAAACATGTTTCAAGCTGGCAGGGAATGAAAGCCCTGACTCTAAGCAAATGAGCAGCATATCCATCGCATCGGGGAGACCTTCGCTGAACCTCAATCTGCGCTCTTTAGCGCGCACCGTGACGTATAAAAGCGGAAGATAATAACCAATCGTGGCTGCCAGCGTGACTAATATAATCATCATCGAGGGTTGAGCTGTAGGGCTCGCAAATAAAAACGCTGTGGCCAGACCCGTTGCAAAAATGACGGCTAAGCTAATGCGTGTTGCATAAAAAATCGTTTGAGCGGCGCCACCGTAAAATCCCGCTCCTACCAAGAGGTTCGCACGTCTATTGCGAGTTTTGTCATTATCTGTTGCGATTTTTTCCTGAAACGGTTTCAGCAGTTTTATAATCTTACTGTTAGGGTCTATTTTGTATAGGGACACAGTGTCAGCATGTGACTTAGAAGTTTCCTTGAGCCTAATTATTACATTGTCACGGCTGCGTAGAAAAAACCATAGGGCCAGTAAAACAAAACCCAACGTTATCAAACTTCCTAAATAAATAATACTTTCGGACATGATTTCCCCCTAAATTCTGATTTTTACCATTTTCCATATCCAATACATCCCAAGGACATATAGCACGGCTGGTACGATCATTCCGATGATGAAGAACATGTCGTCAGAATATTCTGTGTAATACCCAGGGTTCATCAATGTGATAATCACCATGATCACAAAAGGTAAGATGCCAACAACATATGCCGTCACGCGCCCTTCGGCAGATAATGCCCAGACTTTTTTGAGCATAGCCCGGCGTGTTCTGATGATATCTGAGAGATTGTTAAGAACGTGGACGAGATTTCCGCCTGTCTCTTTCTGAACTTCTAAAGCGGAGATGAAAAAACTTAAGTCATCATTCGGGAAACGTTCAGATATATTCATCAATGCTTTATTTCTATCGAGACCATAATTAATTTCATCAATAGCCAAGCCAAATTCAGTTCCGATTGGATCGGGCATTTCCTTCGAGACCATTTCCAATGCGACTGATGCCGGATGTCCGGCTTGCAGGCCGCGCGCAACAAGGTCGATGGCAGGACATAATTGTTCTGAAAAAAGCTTATGGCGTTTTTTGGCTTTGCTTTTGACCCACATATAGGGCAGCCCAAAGCCAAATATTAGTGATAATAAAAAGGTCGAAAACGTTCCCAAGGTTGATGCCAAACTGATAAGGAAAAACAGCATGAAGGTAATAATTCCGCAGAGCATAAAGAAGCCTGATGGCGTTAATCCTGAATTGGCGGCCCAGAGCGTCTTTTGGATTTGGGGCATATAACGCCCTAATTGCTTGCTGAATTTACCGCCGGATTGACTGCGCAATAACATGATACCAATCGTCTCATCGCCTGTCTTTTTTATGAGTTTCATGCGTTTATTCGCGGCTTCATCCGTACGTGTTTTAGCAGACGTTAAAAAATATAACCCTTCAACGAGAAGAAGCACGGTCATGAATATTAGAGCGTAGATGATATAAAGTGTGTATGAGCCCATTTCTTTAAGCCTCTAAAGTGTAAAATCTGGATGAAGTGAAATATTGTTGGCTTTAAAGATATTGAAAAATTCTGGCCGGACTCCAGTATAAACAAACTCGCCATGAACCTTACCTTCAGTATCGATGTGCGACTGGGTGTAGCGGAAAATTTCTTGCATGGTGACGACCTCACCTTCCATCCCGGTAACCTCTTGAATTGACACAACCCGGCGTGACCCGTCCGCAAAACGTCTGATTTGAATAATAACATCGAGTGCGCTTGCAATCTGACCACGAACCGACTTTGCGGGGAGGTCCATGCCTGCCATGCCGATCATTTGTTCAACTCGGGACAGTGCGTCACGAGGGGTGTTGGCGTGTACTGTTGTTATGGAGCCATCATGACCCGTATTCATGGCCTGTAACATATCAAAGGCTTCACCACCGCGGATTTCGCCCAAAATAATTCTGTCAGGACGCATCCGCAGGGCATTCTTGACGAGCATACGTTGATTTATTTCGCCTTTGCCTTCAATATTTGAAGGCCGTGTTTCCATTCTTACGACATGCCGTTGTTGTAATTGTAGTTCTGCTGCATCTTCTATTGTAACAATACGCTCGGTGGCGCCGATAGAACGCGACATTGCATTGAGCAATGTTGTCTTGCCTGTTCCGGTACCGCCGGAAACCAAGATATTCAACCGTGACGCTACAACGCCGTTTAGAACACTCGCACATGATTCTGTCATTGACCCGATTTCGACGAGTTTTTCCATGTCGAATGGAATTTTTGAAAACTTCCGAATTGACACCGATGCACCGTCCAACGTGATAGGCGGAATAACAGCATTAACCCGGGAGCCATCGGGTAGGCGCGCATCCACCAGAGGAGTAGATTCGTCGATTCTCCGGCCAACACCAACAACAATACGGTCAATAATTCGTAATAGATGCTCATCATCGCGGAATTTAATTTGCGTTTCTTCCAAGACCCCGCGGCGTTCGACAAAAACTTCAGAGGGGCTATTAACCAGAATGTCAGATACGGTCGGATCGGAAAGAAGGGGTTCAAGGGGCCCAAAGCCGAGAAGTTCGTCAATGATTTCATCAGCCAAGCGTGCGCGTTCTGTACGATTTAAAGGTTCGTTTTCTTCTTTTAATAATACAGATAAAACCGTATCTATTTCTTTGCGAAGTTGCGATTTTTCAATTTTATCCAAGGCGGATAAATTTATTTCATCAATTATTTTTTGGTGTAGCCTGACTTTAAGGTCGAGATATTCTCTTGAAAAATCACTCGAGTTTTCCTC
>JAHDCL010000023.1:0-1308 GCA_020629875.1 Hellea sp. | reverse complement strand
GAAGGCGCTTGTGCCTCATCATTGCTCAAAGGCCTTTTCGTAGTTCTTTGAGATTTAAAGTGAGTGATTAATTTTTCTGAACACTGGACGACATTCCTAATTGTTCCAGCGCTGCCTGAAATCGAGTGTAAAAGTTCACCACGGTCTCGGGCTTCAATATGAATTTTTGTGTCTTCGCGCATCAGACCGGTCGGGCGCTCTATAAGTTTTTGAATTTGAGCAATTCGATTTTTTGAGGCGATGCCTTTGCTAATCTTGTTTATGATGACGAGTTGTTTGCCACTGCTGATTTTCATATGATCCATAGCGCTAAGCATCTTTTGGAGGTTGGAGATATTTTCAACACTTGGCGTTGTTACTGGAATTACAAGGTCAGACTTTGCTAAGACAATCTGAGTCCAACTTGTCCAAGCTTGCGGCATATCTATAATGACGTAATCAAACATCGCCTGAGTGATGTTTAAGAGCTTATCAAAGAACTCTGGCTCAAACGCCTCAAAAGGAACTATTTCTTCAGGTGCTGTAAGCAGTTTGAGGCCCGATTTATGGGTTTGAAATGTGGAGCTAAGCAAAGAGGCATCAAATCTGTCTTCCGCCTTGCGGATATCGAGAATGTCCATCCGACTATCTATATTAAGTGACAGGCCAACCGTTCCAAATTGCACATCAAAGTCTAGGATTACGACTTGTTTCTGGGGAGCTACCTTCTTTTTACGGCCAAAAGTGGACGTTTTTTCGGTTTCATTGCCAAGTAATTGATATCCCAGATTTGTTGCCAACGTCGTCGAGCCAACACCTCCTCCAGACTTCAGAAGTGTTATGACTTTACCTCTATGAGGTCTGTTGTCTTTTTTAGCTTGCTCGCCGAAGGCAGATTCCAGCGACTGTAAAAGTTCATTGCGATTGATGGGCAGAGACAAGACATCATTTACACCGCACTTAAATAACATGCGCGTATTGGCGGGCGTGACATTCCTTGCAAGCACAATTAGCGAACCGCTCTGAGAGACGTAGTCACATAATTTTCTTAGAACATGTTCACTATCCTGATTGGATAAATCTGCTTCGATTATAACAACATCAGCACTGCCATTTACAAGTTGGTTGGCATGTTTAATCGTATCATCCGTCTGTTTAATTGAGGTTTTTATTTCCGGCAGTTTTCCGGAAATGAACTCTATTTCGGAATTTGCCTGATCGCTGCTAATTATAGCGATTAAAGACTTTCCTGGGTTATGCGATGTATTTCCGAACATTCTTAACCCCGTCCTTCGCCAAGATCTTCGGCGACTAATGTTGTTTTTGCTG
>JAHDCL010000022.1 GCA_020629875.1 Hellea sp. | reverse complement strand
TTTAGAATTAGAAATGAGTTGAAAACCACATGGTTGAAATTTACGTCCGTCAAAACAATGTCGATCAGGCTCTCCGCGCTCTGAAGAAAAAGCTTCAGAACGAGGGCATCCTTCGCGAGATGAAAGCACGTAAGCATTTTGAGAAGCCATCCGAGAAACGTGTTCGTGAAAAAGCAGAAGCTGTTCGCCGCGTTCGCAAGCTCGCTCGTAAGCGCGCTCAAATCGAAGGCCTCATCCCATCAAAGAAAAAGCCGCGCCGTCGCTAAGACCGCTGCTTAGGTTTAAAAATATATAAAGCCGCCTCACAGGGCGGCTTTTTTATTTGCACAAACGTTACATCACAGCGCAATAACACATATCAGCCATGCTAATCCCGACGCTCAATTTTGTCCCTCGTCAAAAAACTTATGCGCCGCAACTCTACTCCCGCACTCGCCCATCAATTCATGGGTCATAACAAGGGAGAGACATGAGATGTCCTTTAAAAACTTACTCGTTATATCAACCGCCATTGCGGCATCAGTATCTTCGGCCCCTACTGCATTGGCGGGCAACGTTGAGGACCCCTGGATTATTCGCCTACGTGCAATTGATGTAATTCCAGATGAAAGCGCTGATATAGACATCATTGGCGGCACCGCAGAAATTTCCAACCAAGTCGTGCCGGAACTCGACATTTCATATTTCTTTAGCGAAAACATAGCTGCAGAACTCATTTTGGCGACAAATCCGCATGATGTAAGCGTGACCGGCACTACTCTCGGAGATGTTGACCTTGGTGATGTTACGCTTTTGCCGCCCACATTGACACTGCAATATCATTTTGCCCCGCGGGCCTCATTTCGGCCTTATGTGGGGGCCGGCGTGAATTACACTATGTTTTACGATAATGACCCTGGCCAAGCTATCAGCGTGAATTATGACAATGGCTTTGGCTTTGCCTTGCAAGCTGGCGCGGACATCCCCGTCAACGAAACATATTTCTTTAACGTGGATGTTAAGAAGGTCTTCCTCTCTACTGATGTAACCGTCGACGCAGGGGTGGCGACCGTTGGTGCTGATGTGGGCATCGACCCCTGGATTATTGGCGTGGGTGTCGGGCGCCGTTTTTAGGCCAAAACACAGAATCAAAAAAGCCGCCCGATGAGGCGGCTTTTTTATCGAATTATAAAAAGTCTTTACGCCGCTTTGCGTCCTTTAAAACCGCGATTGATGAGGACCTCTGCGATTTGCACTGTATTTAGAGCAGCCCCTTTACGCAGGTTATCAGAGACGCACCACATATTGAGGGTGTTGTCCTGTGTGCTGTCCTCGCGAACGCGCGAAATATAAGTGGCATATTCACCAACGCATTCGATTGGCGTGACATAGCCGCCATCTTCTTGCTTGTCGACGACCATCAACCCCGGGCTTTCGCGCAAGATTGAACGCGCCTCATCTGCGGAGAGTTCCTCGGCAAACTCAATATTGAGGCTTTCAGCGTGACCCACAAAGGTAGGAACGCGCACGCAGGTTGCTGACACTTTGACGGAAGGATCGAGAATTTTCATTGTCTCGGCCTTCATCTTCCACTCTTCTTTCGTGTCGCCGCCATCCATAAACACATCAATATGCGGAATGACATTAAAAGCGATTTGCTTAGTGAAGTTCACTGGAGGGAATGTGTCCTGAGGGTGAAAGACAGATTTTGTCTGTTCCCAAAGTTCATCCATATTCTTTTTACCGCCGCCAGAAACAGATTGGTAAGTCGAAACCACAACGCGTTTAATCTTCGCGCGATCATGAAGTGGCTTTAGCGCAACGACCATTTGAATGGTAGAACAATTCGGGTTGGCAATAATGCCCTTTTTCATTTCATCAACGGCGTCAGCATTTACTTCAGGAACGACGAGCGGAACGTCGGGGTCCATGCGCCAAGCGCTAGAATTGTCAATGACGATAGCACCCGCCTTAGCAATAATTGGCGACCACTTCTTTGAGATGTCTCCGCCAGCTGACATCAAGGCTATGTCACATTTTGAAAAATCAAAAGTCTCTAGATCAACGCATTTGATGTCTTTATCGCCAAAGCTAACCACACGGCCAACAGACTTACGGCTAGCAACGGCAAAAACCTCATCCACTTCAATGTCAGATTCGGCCAGAATTTCGAGCATTTCCGTTCCGACATTTCCTGTCGCGCCAACGATTGCAAAACGATACCCCATAATGACCTCCTTGAGGATAAATGTTGCGCCTAAAATAGCGCGGCACGTCTAGGGGAAACAATCTTGCTCCGCAAGCATTATTAGCGTTTGCGCATGCGCAAATATACTATGCCCGCGATTAAGGCTACAAAGAAGATGCCCCCGACTTCTAATCTGGAAAAAGGCCCCAGCCATGGCTCTGCAACGCCGCTCATTCCGCTCACATCGACGTTGCCGCCATAGAGCATAAGCGCACTAATCAACACTGCAAACAATGCTAGAATGCTCATTAAGGCAAACATTGCTCCGTAAAGTTTATTATCTGCGGCCCGCTGGGCAGCTTTACGCTCTTGTTGCTTTTGATATCGGCTAGCGCGGCGAATACGCGGTGTTTCATTTGTCATACTGTAGCCTAACATAGCCAAACCAACTTTTCATGCTAAAACATCCCTATGTGGTTTTTACGACTCATCTTTACCGCCTCTCTTTTCGGAGCCTCACTAGCAGAAGCTCAAGTCAATATGCCTGACCCAACAAGCGAGGAGCCGCTATCCGAAACAGAGCTTATCGCAGTGTTTAAGGGGCAAACACATCGCGGCACATATAGCTTCCAAAGACGAAGCTTCAAAAGTTACGGCTTCGAAGAAACAACGAGAAGTGATGGAGGTGTCAAACATATCCAAGACGGTCATACAGACACCGGACGTTACGAAATTAAAGACAAGCTGATTTGCTTTAGCTATAATCCGAATGAACGAGGTGAGTTTGCCCAGTTCAATCCAATATGCTTCAACATTTATCAGCGTGGGAATTGCTATTATCACTATCAACGCTCAGTGCAAAATAAACCCGTGCGCGGCTTTACGGCTCGCAGCGTGATTAAAGGAGACACCCCCGACTGTGCCCCGCAAGTTTCTTAAGCCTATCATTGCGATTTCGCTGACCCTGAGCTTTTCAAGCGTCAGTGCAGCCCAAAGCCAAAAAACGGACATTCGGCCGGATGCCAATCGCCTTATGGGGGAAAGTCTGAGAACAGCCTTCTCAGGAAGAACCCATAGCGGCGCATATAACTTCACTGAAAAAGGACAACCCACCCGATTTTACGAGGAATCTCATGGCGTGGATGGGCGAATTTCCTACTCAGAGAATGGCCGAAAGGATCCCGGAACTTGGCTCATTATGAAGGATACGCTATGCTATCTCTATGATGCCTCAGACATGCCCGGAGGCTGTTTCCGAGTCTACCGCGTTGAAAACTGCTACTATTTTTATTCGGACCGTATGATTGAACGGCAAGATGAACTTGATCGCGATTACTGGACTGCCAGAAGCGTGCACAAAGGTGAACAGCCACAATGCGAGGCTTCTATTTCATGAATAGGTATTTTCCTGCGGTAGTTCTACTCCTCACAGCACTGCCGAGTTATGCCCAAGACGTCCCTCACCTTGACCGTCTCACAGGGAAATATCTCTATGATGCCTTTATTGGTCAGACCATGGACGGTATTTATAAGCGTCCACGGGAACGCTCTGGAACCAACGAGTTCACCGAAAGCTTTTACACTGATGGGTCGACCTATTACCGAGAAGGCAACCTCACGGATGAAGGAAGCTGGCGCATAAAAGACGACATCATCTGCTTCACTTATGCGGGCGAAATGTCCGGCGAAGAAAGCTGTTTTATGGTCTATTCCTCAGGCACTTGCCTTTACTCGTATAACCCCCGCAACGTCCGCAATGGCAAACCGATACATAGCAATGCATGGTCTGCCAAAACGCTTATTCGCGGAGATATATCAAGCTGTGATAATCTAATATCCTAGTAAAATGCCTGATGGCCGGTTTGAGCTCGCCCCAGAATAAGTGCGTGAATGTCATGCGTTCCTTCATAGGTGTTGACCGTTTCCAGATTCATCGCGTGACGCAAAATATGGTACTCCTCACTAATTCCGTTCCCACCATGAATATCCCGAGAAACGCGCGCGATATCTAATGCCTTACCACAATTATTACGTTTCATCAGAGAGATAGATTCCGGACTCCACGCACCGTCGTCCAAGGCGCGGCCCAATGCCATTGCCCCTTGAAGCCCAAGTGCGATTTCAGTCTGCATATCCGCAAGCTTCTTTTGCACGAGCTGGGTAGCAGCGATGGGCTTTCCAAATACAATTCGCTCCATTGCGTAATCTCGCGCTGCGTGCCAGCAAAACTCTGCAGCCCCCATAGCGCCCCACGCTATACCGTATCTCGCCTTATTCAGGCAGCTAAACGGCCCTCGAAGGCCTTTTACATCAGGCATCAAATTTTCAGCCGGAACAAAGCAATCATCAAAAGCGAGTTCGCCTGTGATAGAAGCTCGCAAAGACAGCTTTCCTTTAATCTCTGGCGCAGTGAACCCTTTCATTCCGCGCTCGAGGATGAACCCACGAATGACGCCGTCTAATTTCGCCCAGACAACAGCCACATCTGCGACAGGCGAATTCGTAATCCACATTTTCGATCCGTTTAGGATATAACCGCCTGGCGCAGCAACAGCCGTTGTCCGCATGGCCCCTGGGTCGGATCCACCATCCGTCTCTGTAAGGCCGAAGCAGCCAATCCACTCACCGCTAGCAAGCTTGGGTAAATATTTCATTTTTTGCTCTTCAGATCCGAAAGCCTCAATAGGATACATGACCAGTGAGCTTTGAACTGACATCATAGAGCGATAGCCACTATCTACTCGTTCAACTTCACGAGCTACGAGCCCATAAACCACATGACTGGCCCCTATACCGCCATATTTTTCATCAACCATGGCCCCTAATAAGCCAAGCTCACCCATTTCGTTAAATATTTCCCGGTCAAATCTTTCTTCGCTATAAGCCGATTTCACCCGCGGCATCAGCTTATCAGTGCAGTAGTTTCGCGCCATGTCGCGAATCATCCGCTCATCTTCAGACAGTGTTCTTTCAAGAAATAAGGGGTCATCCCATTGATGTGTCATAGTGGGTTTACTGGCCATGCGCGGCTCCATTTATAAAATTTGAGGTAATTGTAAGTTTAGACGTGGGCTTTGACTAGTGTCTCTTCTTTCGCTGGCTTTCGCCGGCCTGCCTGCCAAAACCGGACATCTGCTCCCATTTCGACACCTAGCGCCTGTATAGCATCCGGCAACACCAATAAGCCATTTTCACTCATCGTGGCTGGCGTTAAAATGGCTTTAAAATCCGAAACCTTTCCCGAGGCTATTAATGTAGTACTCCCCTGGGCGCCGCTGGGCGACGCCGATATTGTTGAGGCTTGAGACTGCATAATTGTACGAATTGTATCGCGGTGAGCAGACATGATTGGTCCCGCGTCAAACAAGTCGATGGTTCCGGAAAAAATAAACCCTTCGCGTTGCAACAAGCGCATGGCGCCAATGCCCGAGGGATGAGGTTGCCCTAAAGAAGCCCGCACGTCCAAGGGCATATCTGACGTGTCAATGCAGCCAATGGGAACGATATCACCTAAAGCATCGGGATTTCTGTCATAGTATTCAGCGTCTGCCTCTAAAAAGCTTTTCTCAAGTTTATACTCAAAAAGGTGATCATAAAGCGGACTGCCCTGCACCCCGCAGATCCCACGTAGCTCGGCAATAACCGTATCCCCAAATCTCCAAGGCTCAGATGCCATAAGAAGATAGCGCACTTTCGCCAAATACCGACCCAATCCATCAGCCCTGTAGTCGGGATGTAAGAAAAGAGACCCGACTTCTGTCGCGCCAGTAAAGCGGGACGAAGCGAGAAGGCATTGGTCCGCCCCATCACCCTTGATATCAAAATTTATGAACGGAGACCCGATACCGATTTGAGTTTTAACGGCGGCGCACCCAATCAAACGTTCAGAGCGCGCCGTAAAGAGCCCCAACAAATATTTGTGCGGCTCATCGATATCCTTTACGCCCTCAAAGCTTGCCTCAGACGCGCTAATATAATCCTTTAAAAAGTCGAGACGAGGCTGAAGGCTCGAAAGGCCGCCGCTTGACTGCGTAACAAGCCTCAACAATGCAGGCGCATCGGCCTGCCTGATGGGACGAAAAAGATAACTATCTGCTATCGTGTTCAATTAAAGCTCCGCTGTCCTCACCCATTGAGCCCTCAGCATTCTGAGTCGCTTTAAGTACAATCTAAGCAAATTGAGACCGATATGAGCAGTAGCAATTTGACCAAATTAATGTATATTATTTTGCAAAATGAGAAGAAATTGTGACAATACGTGTAACATTTAAGGACCAACAGCTTTTATCGGTCTTGCGAGGCAATGCTAGAGCCACCACCACCGAGTTAGCCCAATTACTCGGCGTTTCGCGGTCAACCGTACAAAAGCGACTTGAGCGTCTGGAATCCGAAGGCGTAATTTCCGGCTATACGGTACAACTATCCTCGAATTACCTGGATCAGGAAATCAAAGCGCACGTCATGATTACGGTCAGCCCTCGCATGACCAATGATATCATTAAAGATATGGAAAAATTAGACGGCATGCGCGCCGTCTATTCAGTCTCAGGACCTCATGACCTTATTGCCGAAGTCGCAGCTATGAGCGTAACCGACCTCGACAAAATGATTGATGAAATCATCGCGATTGATGGTGTAGAACGAACCGTAAGCTCAGTGATTTTGTCAACGCGGTTAAAACGTTAAAAGCTGTGCCGAGGAAGATTGTTAGCATACTCAAAGTCACGAATGTCCTGGCGCAAGTCTTCTAACTCGCCTTCCAAGCGATATTGCTTTTTCGTTAGGCGCTTTCTCTCATTCGAATTCAACGGGATGACATTCCCATCATCGTCCAGGTCCCCCTTGTCTCCGGCTAGGCGCCCTCTAACATCAACAATTGCGTCCAAAGTATCTTCATACTCTGAGATCAGGCCGTTATGTTCGCGATATATTTCATAGACTACCCGCCCCTCATCATAGCCTTGTGAAAAACCCGTTGAAAGATTTCCTGAACAAACCTGATTGTAGCTACTACCGTTTTCACCAAGCTCAAAGCCCCTCTCATAAGTGCAATATTTAGCCAACCCGTTTTCAAATGCGGAGAGATAGGCGTCGCGATTGGGCTTCGCGCCGTACTTAGCGCATGTCTTGGCATAGCCCGCAAGCTTACCGCGTGGCTTCCCCTTCACGCCATCTTTGTATCCGATATCACTCCAATTTCCTGTTACACACTCGCCTTCTGAAATGGACGCACAACCAACCAACCCCAGTGCAACACCGAGTATAATTGAAGCTTTAAAAATTGAATTTTGCATGAGGCGCCCTCTTTTTTTACGATTATTATTTTCTCTTCCCTATAAAAGCTAAGCTGAACTTTCCATGAGATAGCCGTTCATTTTTCCGACAGCTTAGTTTACAGAAAATCATGCGACTCGACCCGAATAGCCTTGGCCACCACAAAACACCCCCGCTGGGGCTAGCATTAGGCGGAGGCGTTGCGCGAGGCTGGGCTCATATTGGTGCGCTTCGTGCCTTAATTGAGGCCGGGATCAAGCCAGACATTATCGCGGGCACCTCAATTGGAGCTGTTGTCGGAGGGGCTTACCTCGCAGGCAAATTAGACGTGCTTGAAAATTGGGCCCGCGCACTAAACAAGCGGCGCATGATGAGTTACATGGATGTCCGGTGGGGAGGTTCAGGCTTTATGCGCGGTGAGCGACTTGCACGCGTTCTCAACCATTACTTGGGCAATCAGAATATCGAAGACCTTGATTGTAAATTTGCAGCCGTGGCTTGCGACCTGCGCACTGGTTATGAAGTTTGGCTACAACGCGGCCCAATTGTTCCCGCGGTCCGCGCCTCTTACGCCCTGCCCGGCGCATTTGAGCCGATAAAGATCGACGGCCGCTATATGATCGATGGTGCGCTTGTGAATCCTGTTCCAGTTTCAGCTTGCCGCGCTTTAGGCGCACATATGGTAATCGCGGTGAGTTTGAATGGTGACGCTTTCGGCCCGATTGGAAGCTCACATGAAATGAACTTTGACGACAGTGATGATGACGACACGGCAGACCCTTTCGAGCTTGCCTCTCAGTCGCTCAACAAACTCCGACCCGATCGCTTATTGATTAAGTCTATGATGGGCGATTCTAAGCCTGGCAAAGGGCCTAAAATCGGATCTGTCATGATGGGAACACTGAATATCGTAATGGACCGCATTTCCCGTTCTAGGCTCGCAGGTGATCCACCGGATGTATTCGTTGCGCCCCGTATTGGTCATATCGGGATGCTGGAATTTACAAAAGCGGAAGAACTCATTGAACGTGGCTACCGCGCCATGCAGCACGAAATACCGCTGATAAAATCCGTCATGGATGTTTTGGGGCAAATGCCATCGGCCGCGCAAGAGCCTGACAGCTAGCTAAGCTGCAAGCTTAATAACGCAGCAAAGACGCGCCCCAAGTAAAGCCGCCGCCAAACGCTTCAAGCATGACGAGATCACCTCGTTTGATACGCCCATCTTTTACCGCCGCATCCATTGCAAGCGGAACCGAGGCAGCAGATGTGTTCGCGTGAAACTCCACCGTCGAAATAACTTGCGCCGGATCAAGTTTTAGCCGCTTCGCAACGCCATTTAATATTCGTTGGTTAGCCTGATGAGGGACGAACCAGTCAATATCGGAAATCGGAATACCTGCACCCTCAGCACATTGCTGCATGGCGCCTGCGATATCCTTTACCGCATGTTTAAATACCTGATTTCCAATCATACGCACATGGCCAACCGTTTGCGTTTTTGAAGGACCGCCATCCACATATAGGAGTTCTCGATGTTCGCCATTAGATCGGATGAACGAATTTAGAACGCCGCTCTCGCCGCCTTCTTCCGCTGACAAGACAACCGCGCCAGCACCATCACCGAAGAGTACACACGTTGTACGATCTTCCCAATCCAATATTCGAGAGAAGGTCTCTGCCCCAATTAAAAGTGCGTTTTTGGCAGTGCCGGTGCGAAGCAAAGAATCAACGACGTTTACGCCATAAATAAAGCCCGAACACACTGCTTGAAGATCAAAAGCGGCGCCATGTTTAATACCCAGCAGGTTCTGGATAATGGTAGCGGTTGCAGGAAAAGTATAATCAGGCGTCGTCGTTGCAACGACAATCAAGTCGATATCATCTGCGGTCATTCCCGCATCTTTAAGTGCAACCTTAGCAGCCTCTAAACCTAAATCTGATGTGCATTGTCCTTCGGCCGCAATATGGCGCTGCCCAATACCCGTCCGCTCCCGTATCCACACATCAGATGTTTCAACGGTTTTCGACAATTCCTCATTGCTCAAAATACGCTCGGGTAAGTAACTGCCGATACCCTTAACGACGGATCTAATCATGAAATGAACCCAATATTATCATCTTCATCATGCAACGCTTCGAGCGTGCGATCGATTTCTTCTAGAAACGTACTCTCGGCAAGTCCGATGGCGACTCCCAAAGCATTCGCAAATCCAATGTGGTCCGTACCCCCGTGGCTTTTGACGACAATGCCGTTAAGCCCAAGGAAAACACCTCCATTTGCACGCCGAGGGTCGATACGCTTTTTAAGCTTAAGCAGAGCATAGCTATTCAGCATGGTCGTGAACTTTGACCAAAGATTCCCTGAGAGTGCATCTGAAAAAAAATGCCCAATCAACTTAGCTGTTCCTTCAGCAGTTTTAAGCGCGATGTTGCCAGTAAACCCATCGGTGACAACAACATCAACTCCCCCAAAGGAAATATCGTTCCCTTCTACATAGCCCTGGTAATTGAGGCCTAATTGACTTTCAGCAAGCCGCTCGTGTGCCGCTTTGATAACCGCATTGCCTTTGAGCTCTTCAGTCCCCACATTGAGAAGCCCTACGGAGGGTTTGGCTTTTTTGTGAAGGGCGCGATAAAATGCCTCTCCTAATACAGCGAACTCTGTCAACTGCGCTGCATCGCACTCAATATTCGCCCCGACATCGAGTACAACACACCACCCTTCTTTTTGCGGCCAACTGGCAGCAATAGCTGGGCGCTGTACACCCTGTTTCATGCGAAGTTGCAACTTCGACATTGCCATCAAGGCGCCTGTATTACCGGCAGAAATTGCGAAATTTGCTTCTTTGGCTTTCACCGCTGCAATAGCGTTCCACATGCTTGAGCCCTTACCCTTTCGCAGAGCTTGCGAAGGTTTAGCGTCCATAGCGACAGCCTTATCCGTGTGGCGGATCTCTGAGCGAGCAGCGGTGAGCTTATATTTACTCAGGAGTTCAGTTAGCTGAGCCTCATCACCGTGCAATAAAAAACGTGCACGACGGTTCTTACCCTCATGTTTCAGAAAATACTCAATCCCTTTGATGACAACATCTGGGGCATGATCGCCGCCCATTGCATCTATGGATAATATCAGTCCGTCGAGCATAGAGCCCTTTCCAAATCACACATTTAAGAGGCTATAGGGGAAAGACCTTAAAAGGGCTAACGATATTTCGTTTAGTTTTGTCCAGTAAATGGCGGAACATCGAAGTCAGCCAAAGCAATTTCACCCAAGGTCAAGCCTCGCAACTTCCCAACAAATTCAACTACATATCTTGATAACTTAACAGAAAATAATTCTTCTTTACCGTTAAGAAGACCTACCTGGAATGCATTTTGGAGTGCGATCGTGGGAGTTTCCGTCTGCAAGGATTCAACATAGCTTTTTACACGTGTATAAAACAGCTGCATCATTGGCTTAATTCGCCGCTTAATCCCAGTATCACTCAACCCCTCCTCGCGCATTGCGACTTCAAAATCATCTCGC
This sequence comes from Hellea sp., assembly GCA_020629875.1. Taxonomy (GTDB): domain Bacteria; phylum Pseudomonadota; class Alphaproteobacteria; order Caulobacterales; family Maricaulaceae; genus Hellea. The sequence continues at coordinate 24,826 of JAHDCL010000022.1, read as the reverse complement.
ATGACATCAAATATCGCCTGAGAGAGGCGCTCGCCTTGCTCCCCGTGTTTTGACAACGCATCAAGGATGACCGAAATATGCAGCGTTAAGATATCAATTCGGCCATCATAGTTATCCGGCGCGCGGCCTTCCCCATAAAAGGCGGTCTGACGTGACTGTCTCATTAGTTTTTGATAAATTCGGCTAGCATCTTCCAGGGCAGGATCTTTACGACCTAATAACTTGCTAAAAAAACCCATAACTTACATTCCGTTAAAATTACACATAGCCTATTGCAAGCCAATCTGCGTTTCGCTAGGTCTTACCGAAATTAGTAACAAACTAAAGCCTTATATGACTCGCTTCATCGCTAAAACTGTCGCACTTTGTGGTATTGCCGCACTCACGACAGCCTGCAACCCGGTCCTACGCACCCATGGCTATGTCCCAACAGCGGAAGCAAAACCTCAAGAAGTAAACCCCGATACAGATACAAAAGCTACTGTTTTAGCGCGACTAGGTAACCCATCTGTAAAGTCGACCTTTGATGAGGACATCAAAGATAGCACATGGTTTTATATGAATGCGGTTCGGCAGCGTTATGCCTATCTACGCCCGAAAATCGAGGAACGTACTATCACGGCAATTACATTTAATGAGGATGGCCAAGTCAAAAAGGTCTCCGAATATGGCATCGAAGATGGCCGTTACGTGAATTACGTAGACAGAAAAACACCGACACGTGGACGCGAACTTTCTGTATTAGAGCAAATATTCGGCACCATTGGGCGCCTTCCAACCGATCAACTGGGCGGACAGCAAAACATTCCCGGGGGGGGAGGAGGACCTGGCGGTTAATTTTAACACCAAGGTCTTTCTTGAAAAACCCGAAACTGGCAGTGTCCTTTTCGGGTTTTTCTTTATCTAGAAGTGGGTATAGCCCGTATTTTGAAAGGTCATAACTTTCCCGTCAGACGAGATCCTGACGCCCTCTCCTTGCCCCACTGTACCAACCCTGGAAACTCTAAGCCCTATTGTTTTGGCAGCGCGGTTAATCTCCTGTCTAAAACCGGCGGAAGCCGTGAATATCAGCTCATAATCATCGCCAGCGGTCACAAGCGTTTTAAACGCCTCATCTTCGTCTCTCTGTTTGGACAGCCAAGCACCTGCTGCGCTGGAAAAAGGAATCTTATCGGCCTCTAATATAAAGCAAACTCCACTTGCCTTTGCGATATGAGCTGCATCTGCGACTAGTCCGTCGGAAATATCCGCAGCGCCGCTTGCATGTTTTCGCAGAGTTTTCCGAAATAACAAACGCGGCTCGGGACGATAATAAGCCTCTTCGAAATGCCATAACGCTTCAGCACTTGGCTGCGGCTCCAACGCCCTACCGAGCGCCGATTGTAGACCCAAATAGGCATCACCGATGGTACCCGTGACCCATATGTCATCCGCCACTTTGGCTCCGCTGCGCAACACCATTTCTCCCTTTGGCACTTCGCCTATAAAGGTCGCGGTCACTACCATCGGACCTTCGCTAGAGGTCGTGTCGCCCCCTAAGAGTTCGAAGTTATAGGCATCCTGAACATCTCGCAAGCCCGCTGCGAAGCCTTTGAAATAGGTACCATCAATACCCTTCGGCCAGACTATGGAGAGCATATACCCAATAGGATGCGCGCCTTTTGCTGCGAGATCAGAAAGATTCACGCGCAGCAGCTTATCTGCGGTGTCGCCGCCAAAGTGCCCAGGCGGGAAATGAACACCTTCGACCATGGTATCTTTTGTTAAAACTAAGTCTTTGCCGGCAGAGGGTTTTAACAGCGCCGCATCATCTTTTAAGTTAAGACCGCCTGCTCCCGCTAGCGGCGCCAAGTAGGTGGCTATGAAGTCAAACTCATTCACTCTTGGCAGCGGCGCCGACTAATCCGAACTCAGCTTGACGCACGGTTTTGGCAATTTTATCGAGCGCGCCATTGACGAAGCCTGGCTCTTTCCCTTCAAAAAAGTCCGAGGCAATCGATACATATTGATCAATGATAACAAGAGCCGGCACATCCGGGCGGCGCAGAACTTCATATGTGGCGGAGCGCATAATTGCCCGCAGAGTCAAATCCAGCCTCTTCAACGACCATTTCTCTGATAGATTTTCAGAGATACGATTGTCGATATCCTCTTGAAATTTAACGACGCCTTCGACGAGATCTTCGAAAAACTCTTCATCTGCAGCAATGTAATTTTTCTCGCCTTCCAGACCAAAGCGATGTTCGATAAATTCTTTGACGACCGACGTGGAGAGAGTTCCCCCAACATCCATCTGGTAGAGGGCTTGAACAGCCGCTAGGCGTGCAGCTCTGCGGAGCTTTGAATGTGGACCCTTAGACATTACTTCGCGCTTAGCTCTGCTCTGATTTTAATCATTTTCAGCGCTGCATTGGCGGCAAATCCGCCTTTGTCCTTCTTATCCTTTGAGGCACGAGCCCAAGCTTGGTCCTCATTCTCCACGGTGATAATTCCATTACCAATGGCAAGCTGCTGATTCACAGCAAGATCCATAATTGCGCGCGCGCTTTCTTGGCAGACATAATCGTAATGAGTCGTCTCACCGCGAATGACGCAGCCCAAAGCCACATATCCGTCAAAACCACTATTTGCCGCCTCCGCCATAGAAATAACGTGTGGAATTTCCAGTGCCCCTGGCACAGTCACTTTGACAATTTCGGCCTTTGCTTTTTGTAAAACGTCAAGCGCTCCTTCCAGCAGAGCATCAGAAATTTTGTCGTAAAAACGCGCTTCGATAACAAGAATTTTCATGGATTATTTCTTTCCTGTTATCAGCGGTGTGATACCGGATAACTCCAAATTATAAGCTTCGAGCCCAATGAGTTTAGGCATTGTATTTGTAATAACACGCATTTTCTGTACGCCTTGATCCACAAGGATCTGGGCGCCAACGCCATATTCGCGGATATTCTGTTCTTTCCGGTCCACAAAGCTCTTATGCGCACCTAGGCGCTCAAGAAGTGTATCGATGGAACCTTCTCGAATAAGAACCAAAACTGAATGTCCATCATGGGCCGCCAGTTGTTTCATAGCGTCCCAGATAAGTCCTGAGCGCGGGCTTTCTTCATAAAGGATATCACCCGCGAAGTCGATTTTATGAACGCGGATGAGGCTCTCTTCACCGGCTTTTGCTTCGCCTTTAGAAAGCGCAACGTGCTCTTTTCCGTCTAAGAAATTGCGGTAGACGTGAATTTTAAACGCATCGCCATTTTGCGACGTGAAATCAGACGACGCCACATGTTTTACGAAATGATCTTTTTTCATGCGGTAAGCCACAAGATCTTCAATTGTGCCGATTTTTAGGCCGTGGAACTGCGCAAACTTCACCAAATCATCAAGGCGCGCCATTGTCCCATCATCATTCATGATTTCGCAAATCACAGCAGACGGGTTTAACCCCGCCATACGCGAAATATCAACGGAGGCTTCTGTATGACCCGTCCGCACCAATACGCCCCCATCTTTGGCAATAATTGGAAACATATGACCCGGCGAGACGATATCATCCGCGCGGCTATCAGGATCAATGGCTGTTTGAATGGTGTGCGAGCGATCCCCTGCACTAATCCCTGTTGTCACACCTTCTCTCGCTTCGATAGACTGCGTGAACGCCGTCTCAAACCGTGAACGATTATCCGCTGACATGTTCGTTAGGCCGAGAACTTCAGCTTTAGAATTTTCGATTGCTAGGCAAATCAAACCCCGACCGAATTTTGCCATGAAGTTAATGGCGTCAGGTGTTGCAAATTGAGCCGGGATAATAAGGTCACCCTCATTTTCACGGTCCTCGGCATCAACAAGAATATACATACGCCCATTTCGCGCATCTTCAATAATTTCTTCTGGCGTGGCGAGATTGTAAACTTGCTGAGCGTCAATTTCGTTTAATTTGCTATCTGACATGTTAAGCTTTCATATGCGCTAAGTATCGGGCCACATAGCGCGCTATGAGGTCGATTTCCAGATTTACTTTGCTACCCACCTGTAAATTTCCCAATGTGGTGACTTGCCACGTATGAGGAATTATATTGACCTCAAATTGACTGTCCTCAACCTCGTTCACTGTCAAAGACACGCCATCAATTGTAATTGAGCCCTTAGGCGCTATTCCAAACGCCATATCCTTAGGCGCCTCAAAACGTAATTTGTGGGAACCGGCAATCTCTTCAATACTGAGCAGTGTTCCTACTCCGTCAACATGACCGGTCACCAAATGGCCACCCATTTCGTCTTTGCCGGTAAGAGCGCGCTCTAGATTAACCTGTGTCCCCTCAACCCAATCTCCCATTGTGGTCTTGGATAGGCTCTCATCAGAAACCTCTATCGCATACCAATCAGTTCCTTTTTCAATGACCGTCATGCAAGCACCCGAATGAGAAATCGAGGCACCGATATCAATGCCCGCCGTATCATAAGCGCAAGTCACATCCATACGTGTATCGCCCCATTCTCCGCCTGTTCCCCTGGTCACGGACCTAATGGTTCCAATATCTGTGATGATGCCAGTAAACATATTAGATTATCCGCTCATATCGTTCGTGAATATCATCACCGAGATCTCTGATTTCAATACGGTTGAAACGTTTGGCGAGGTTTATGTCCGTCAAGTTTAAATCGCCAATTGAACCTCGGCTATCGCCGCCCAATATTATTGGCGCACGAAACCACTCGATGATATCAATGGCGTTGAGTTTAAAGAAACTGGCCGCCAGCGTACCTCCGCCCTCGACTAAAAGCGATGAGACGCCATTGCCGTGCAAAACCTTTAACGCTGCCTCAAGGTCGATCCGTAAATTGACAGGTGTTTTAATGAGGCGAACACCCCGCTCTTTCAATGCGTCGGCAACATCTCCAGTGGCAACTTCACTAAAAACCCAGACCGGGGTTTCTTTAGCAGTTAAAGCGAGGTTGGATTTGGGAGAGAGGCGCAATTTGGTGTCAAAGATTACGCGGATGGGATTAGCTTGCCCCTCAATTCGCGTCGTGAGTTGAGGATTATCAAGTACAGCGGTATTAGCGCCGATGGCGATGGCCTCATGCTGAGCACGGAGCTTTCGTCCCTCTGCCCGGGCTTTCTCTCCGGTAATCCACTCCGACATACCATTGGCGAGAGCAATTTTACCGTCCAAAGATGTGGCGAGCTTTAATGTGACCTGTGGACGTGCCAAAGCCTACTCTTCTTGCTCATTGTCTGAGTCGAGATTTTCTTCCTCAATAAAGGTTTCGAAATCAGCCGTTGCGCGAAAATCTTTATAGACCGAGGCATAACGCACGTAAGCAACCTTATCGAGACCTGCGAGCCCTTCCATGACCAGCGCGCCTATATGATCAGAGGTAATATCTGCATTCCCAGCACTTTCGAGCTGCCGGACAACGCCGCTAATCATTTGTTCAATACGCTCGGGTTCGACAGGACGCTTCTGCATCGCAATCATAATGCTTCGCGCCAGTTTATCTCTATCGAAGGGAGTGCGTCGGCCTGATTTTTTGACCACGGTTAGCTCACGCAATTGCACCCGTTCAAAGGTGGTAAAACGGCCCGCACACTTCCCGCATAGGCGGCGGCGGCGCACAGCTGTATTATCCTCGGCCTGACGGCTATCTTTGACCTGTGTGTCTTCGGAACTGCAAAATGGGCAACGCATAATTCTGCGTCAATTAGCATGTTTGAACAGATGCGCAAACAGGATATCAAGATATTTCAAGCCTTTAAGGAATTTGATCCCGGGCAGAAGAGGCGACAAATGCAAGATACTGACAAGGCACTCGCTGCCAAGCAAAACGCAAAACGAGTTTTGCTTATTAGCTTGGTTATCGCCATACCCGCTGCAATATATTTTATCTTCTTTGGGTTTAAGGACGGCGACAACATAAGTCAGCACGGTTACACAGCTCATATTCTTGGTGTGATTTTAGCCTTCATCAGCGCATTTGTCTTTATGGGAATTACCTTCTACTCCTCCAGAAGCGGACACGACGAGCAACCCAACTATCGAGAGCTGGTTGAACAGCAGCGAACAGCCGATACAAAAAGATCTCAGGAACAGTAATTTTGACAAGTAAAGTTTCAGCCAAGCAGATGAACGAATTCTTCCTAGAGAATTTCAAGGGAGACCGCGGGACCTTACCCGATATTAGTCTTGCTGAAGCGGATCACGTAATTATGAAAGCCACTATGGGCGTTCAAAACCTGCGCCCTGGCGGCTTCGTCTCTGGCCCCACCCAAATGGCTCTTTCCGACCACATTGCTTATGCTGTTATATTCACAAGGCTTGGTATCACCCCTATGGCTTTAACGTCCAACTTGAACATCGACTTTTTACGGCCCCTACAAGGACAAACCGTAACCGTCGAGGGTAAGATGATCAAACTAGGGCGTGCCCTCGCCGTTATCGCCGTTGAAATTTCGGGCGACAACGACAAAATCGCAAGCCGAGCAACAGTGACTTACGCCCTACCTCAGTCTGCATAGATTGGGAATTTAGCAGTGAGCGCCTTAACGCGCTGCTTCACGCTTTCTTCCACCTCAGGATTGCCTTCAGGGTTTGAAGCAAGAGCATCCAAAACTTCAGCCATAAGCTGACCAATTTGCTTGAACTCTTCGGTGCCAAATCCACGTGTCGTGCCAGCTGGGGACCCCACGCGTATGCCTGAAGTCACGGTGAACTTCTCTTTATCGAACGGAATACCGTTTTTGTTACACGTTATATACGCACGACCAAGAGCTGCCTCGGCGGCGTTGCCCTTCACGCCTTTCGGCGATAGATCGATGAGCGCGAGATGTGTATCCGTACCGCCCGAAACTACAGCATAACCAGCATCAACAAGCGCTTCTGCCATTGCTTTGCAATTATCGATAACCGCTTGACTATAAGCCTTAAATTCTGGCTTTAGCGCATCCGCGAAAGCGACGGCCTTACCAGCAATAACGTGCATCAACGGTCCGCCTTGAATTCCGGGGAAAATGGCAGAGTTAAATTTCTTGGCCAGTTTCTTATCGTTGGTCAAAATCATGCCGCCCCTCGGACCGCGTAGCGTTTTATGGGTCGTGGTTGTCGCAACATGTGCATGCGGGAACGGCGATGGATGGGTTCCGCCTGCCACAAGCCCTGCAAAGTGAGCCATGTCGACATGCAGATAAGCGCCAACCTTGTCTGCAATTTCACGGAAACGAGCAAAGTCGATCTGGCGAGCATAGGCTGAGCCGCCACAAATAATCAATTGTGGTTTGTGCTCAAGAGCAAGGGCTTCGACTTGGTCATAGTCTATGAGGTGAGTATCCTCTTTTACCCCATAATTTACAGCATTAAACCACTTGCCCGATTGGTTGGGCGGCGAACCATGCGTAAGGTGTCCACCCGAGGCCAAATCCATACCGAGGATTGTATCGCCGGGCTTTAAAAGCGCAAAGAATACGCCTTGATTGGCTTGTGATCCGGAATTGGGCTGCACATTAGCAAATTCACAATCAAAGAGCTTGCATGCCCGTTCAATGGCAAGATTTTCGGCAACATCTACGTGCTGACAACCGCCATAATAGCGTTTCCCCGGATAACCTTCGGCATATTTATTCGTCAAAACAGAACCCTGCGCCTCTAGCACGGCTTTGGAAACGATATTTTCAGACGCGATCAACTCGATTTCATGTTGTTGGCGGTCTAGTTCATCCTGCATGGAGGCATAGAGCTCAGGGTCGCGGTCTTTTAGGGACTGTGAGAAATAGTTGCTAAGGTGGGCTGTGCTTTGATCGCTCATGATGCGACTCCGTTGCTAAATTTTCACGGACGGCATAGGCGTAAAAGCGCAATTTCGCAATGCGCTAATCAGACAAATATTCGGGATTAGGCGACGTTCGCTTTTTTCAGGCCAAATTCCGCCCAAACTATATCCAAAGCACTCATGAGCTCATCCATCATAGCGTCTGTATGGAAAGGACTCGGGGTAAAGCGCAAGCGCTCCGTTCCGCGGGGAACCGTCGGAAAATTAATGGGCTGTGCGTATATACCAAAATCTTCGATTAAACGGTCTGAAATGGCTTGGCATTTAACGGGATCCCCCACCATAAGCGGCACAATATGCGTGTCGCCATCAATGAAATCATATCCCACATCACGGAAACGCGCCTTCAAAGCATTGGCCCGCTCTTGATGCTGCATTCGCTTTTCTGGTGTGACTTTCAGCACCTTCACCGAGCGCAAAGCACCGGCAGCTGTGCTGGGCGGGATTGATGTAGTAAAGATGAAGCCCGAGGCCATTGATCGCACAGCATCGATAATGACTGAATCTGCGGCGATATAGCCCCCTATCATACCGTAAGCTTTCGCGAGTGTACCTTGGATGATATCAATGCGATCCATGAGGCCACGCTCTTCGCAAACCCCGCCCCCGGTTGGGCCATACATACCCACCGCATGTACTTCATCAATATAGGTTAAGGCATTGTATTTATCTGCTAAATCGCAAATTTCTTTGATCGGCGCAATGTCAGCATCCATTGAATAAACTGATTCAAACGCAATGAGTTTCGGCGCATTATGAGGCAAGTCTTGTAGCTTCGCCTCTAAATCGGCCAAATCGTTATGCTTGAAAATCCGCTTTTCACAGCGCGCCCGTTGAATCCCAGAAATCATAGAGGCGTGGTTCATTTCATCCGAAAGTATGACCAAGCCCGGTAAAATTTTACTCATCACGCCAAGCGTCGCCTCGTTAGCAACGTAGCCAGACGTTAGAACAAGCGCGGCATCTTTCTGATGCAGCCCCGCGAGTTCTTGCTCTAGCTGCACGTGATAGCGCGTAGTTCCTGAAATATTTCGGGTGCCGCCCGATCCTGTTCCGGCCGCGTCCACAGCTGACTTCACAGCCTCGACGACACACTCATTTTGACCCATGCCTAAATAGTCGTTGGAACACCAAACAGTGATGTCTTTTTCAGAATCCTCTTTAAACCACGTCGCAAGAGGGAATGCCCCCGCCTTACGCCGAATATCACGGAAGATGCGATAGCGTCCCTCCTCGCGAACATTATCGACTGCTGACTGGAACTGATCTCTGAATTTTTCGCCCATAACGGGATATCCTAAGCTTGCTTTCAATCCTGATATATAGGATTTCAAACGAATTACTACTGCACAAACGTCGCAATTTGTCCTGTATCAAATTTAGGCACTAGCTGTATAAACGTTTGAAACTATGGAGTTAATAGTGAGCACCTATCCTCATACTCGCTTGCGTCGTACCCGGCAGGCCGATTGGTCGCGCCGTTTGGTTCGCGAAAACACTTTATCGCGCGACGACTTGATTTGGACCATTGTGCTCTCAGATGGCCCGGCAAAACGGACACCGGTACCTTCAATGCCCGGCGTCGATCGCGTCAATCTTGATGAAATCGTGAGCGAAGCTAAGCGCGCACACAATTTGGGAATCCCTGCCATTGCCTTGTTTCCCCACATTAATCCCAAATACAAAGACGCAAAAGCAAGCGAGGCTCTGAATGTTACCGGGCTCGTTCCGGAAGCCGTCCGCGCTGTGAAGGCCGCTGTGCCAGAGATTGGCATCATCGTTGACGTTGCTCTCGACCCATACACGGATCATGGACATGACGGCTTGATGGAGGGCGAAACCATTATCAACGATCACACGGTGGAACTGCTCGCCGAAAGCGCCATTATCCTTGCAGATGCTGGCGCTGATATCGTCGCCCCGTCAGATATGATGGATGGACGGGTTGGGGTCATTCGCGATGCACTAGAAACAGCCAATCACACCGATGTGATGATAATGTCCTATGCAGCCAAATATGCCTCAGGGTTTTACGGGCCGTATCGAGATGCGATTGGCACAGCCGCCGCTCTGAAAGGCGACAAACGTACTTATCAGATGGATCCGGCCAATAGCCACGAAGCCTTACGCGAGGTTGAGCAAGACATATTGGAAGGTTCCGATATGGTCATGGTCAAACCCGGCATGCCTTATCTGGACATCATTCGCCGCATCAAAAATGAATTCGCACTGCCCACCTATGCCTTTCAGGTTAGCGGAGAATACGCCATGATGATGGCAGCCGTGCAAAATGGCTGGCTAGATGAACAGCGCATCATTCTAGAGAGCTTAATGGGCTTTAAACGCGCGGGTTGTGATGGCGTTCTAACCTATTTCGCCCCCAAAGCTGCGACGTGGCTACAAGACTGAGCCGAAAATGATTACCTCAAGCGTTTGAGTAGGCTTGATGTGTCCCAACGATTTCCACCCATTTTTTGTACATCTGCGTAATAATCATCGACCATCTTAGTCAGTACGAGGTTAGCCCCAACATCCTCAGCTGTTTTTAAGGCTATCCCAAGATCTTTGCGCATCCAATCTACGGCAAAACCAAATTCATATTCATCGCGCCCCATCGTTGAAGCGCGGTTGTCCATCTGCCAGCTTTGCGCTGCACCTTTGCCGATTGCCTGAACTACTTCGTCAATGTCCAGTCCGGCTTTTTGCGCAAAATGCACGCCCTCAGCCAAGCCCTGCAAGATTCCCGCGATGCATATTTGATTAACCATCTTCGTAAGCTGCCCCGCTCCGCTTGGTCCCATAAGTTTCGTAGCCTTAGCATAAGCACTCATAATAGCTTCGGCTTTATCAAAGTGCGCCTCTTCGCCGCCGCACATTATCGTAAGTTGACCGTTAATAGCCCCAGCCTCTCCTCCTGAGATGGGTGCATCCACGAAACCTATATTTTTCTCACGTGACATAGAATGACATTTACGTGCACACTCCGCGGAGGCTGTTGTATGATCGACGATCACCGTGCCAGCTTGCATCACCTCTAGAGCCGGCTTAACGACAGCGTAAACGTCTGGATCATCCCCAACGCAAATCATAACGAAGTCAGCGCCGTCAACAGCGGCTTCTATAGTTCCATAGGCCTGACCATTATATTCGCCCGCCCAGGCGATGGCCTTTGACGCAGTACGGTTCCAAACGCGGACCTCATGCCCCGCAGACACCAAATGGCCCGCCATTGGATAGCCCATTACGCCCAGTCCTAAAAATGCACAAATGGCCATCAAAATTCTCCAGAAAAACCTTGCTTTAGAGGCTTCTATTCAATCAAATGACAATATGACAGTTTTTTCTAAAATTGTAAGGCGGAGCTAGAATGGAGACGCTTTCAATCGTAGCCACATGGCAGATGTGGGCGACTATGGCGATCGTATTGACCGCTGTGTATTTTTACATACGCGAGCAATTTTCAATCGAAGTTATCTCCGTAGGGGTCATCTCCGCGCTCCTCGTTTTCTTTCACTTCTTCGCGCCAAGTAGCTCTGAGGGACTAGATAGCGCGTCCCTGCTCTCTGGCTTTGCTGCTCCGGCACTGATTACCATCATGGCGCTCCTGGTCGTGGGGCAAGGCATGTTCCAAACCGGTGCTCTGGAGGGGCCTATCATGAACATCAATAACGCGCTGGATCGCTCCCCTCGGCGAACACTAACGCTCGTTTTTGCGGTTGCCTTCGCTGTATCAATGTTCATGAACAACACTCCCGTTGTCGTAATGTTCATTCCCATCCTTTCCGCCATGTCCTCTCGGCTTCGCAAAGCAGCCTCACGCTACATGATGCCGCTTAGCTTTATCTGTATTTTGGCAGGTATGACTACACTCATTGGATCCTCAACGAACCTTTTGGTCAATGATGTTTTGCAACGCTCAAGCGATATTTCTCTCGGCTTCTTTTCGCAATTTTCGATGGGAATATTGTTAGCCGCCGCGGGCGCAATTTATATTATTTTCGCCGCGCCAATCCTTCTGCCGGAACGAAAAAGCCTTGAAAAGGAGGTCAGCGAATCTGGGCAACAATATATTGCTCAAATCCGAGTTACAGATAATCACCCGTTGGAGGGTACCCGTCCCATCGCAGGATTATATCCCGCACTTAAAAATGTGACGGTCCGTATGATTCAACGCGGAGAACAGGGACTTCTCCCCCCTTTTGAACATGAACTCAAGTCTGGAGACGTATTGATCGTCGCCGCCACCCGTAAATCTCTTTCAAAACTACTCTCTTCAAGCCCCCGTTATCTGGAGGGGATGCTGAACATCGCAGGGTTTCACGACGAAAGCAAAACCAGCGAAAGTTCTGAGACAATCGTGATTAGCGAAGCTGTAATCGCGCCCGGCTCTCGAATGATTGGTCGCAATATCGAACAAATAGGATTCCGCCGGCAAACCGGTTGTTTAGTTTTGGGAATTCAACGCCGCTCACGGATGATTAGAACACGCATGCTCGATATCCGCCTCGAGGCGGGTGACGTCCTCCTCTTATTTGGATACGACGCCGATATGAGAGAATTACGAAGCAGTCGTGATCTGCTTTTACTGGATTGGTCCACGGCCGAACTTCCAGATATTCGTAAGTCTCTCTTCGCTCGCATAATTTTTGCTGGGACAATTCTTGCCGCTGCCACAAGTTTTGTACCCATAGAAATAGCCGCATTAGGCGGAGCACTCGCCATGGTAACCAGTGGATGCTTAAACGTTCGGCAAGCCGTTCGGGCGCTCGATATGAAGATATTCCTCTTAATCGGTGCGGCCTTCGCGATGGGCCTCGCCCTGGAAAATACGGGCGGCGCGGCTTATATCGGGATGAAAGTTGTCGAAACGTTCCAACCCTTCGGGAACCACATCCTCCTTGCTGCTGTCTTTTTACTCATCGCATTCATGACAAATATTATTTCCAATAGCGCCGCGGCTTTGCTCTTCGCCCCCATTGCTTTGGCCATCAGTCAGCAAACCGGCATTGACCCTATCGCGATGGTTTTGACCGTTATCTTCGCGGCAAACTGTTCCTTCGCAACGCCGATTGCTTACCAGACCAACCTCTTGGTTATGGGGCCGGGGCGTTATAAATTTGCGGACTTTGCCAAGTTTGGCATTCCGCTCATCCTCGTGATATGGATTACCTTCAGTCTTCTAGCCCCTTTCTTCTTCAACATTTAAGGTGCTATAATAATCACATGACGCAGCCCTTTGATCCTAACCGATTACAGTTTTACCTCACTATCCCCTCGCCTTGTCCTTACTTGCCGGGCAGAATGGAAAGAAAAATCTTTACCCAGTTAGACCCTCTTACTGGTCCGCATCTAAATAACTACCTTACACATGCCGGCTTTCGGCGCTCTCAAAATGTGATCTATCGCCCTGCATGCGAAACCTGCCGCGAATGCAAATCGCTCCGCATTCGAACTTCAGAGTTTGTCCCAGGGAAAAACTTTCGCCGCATCATGAACGCCAATGCGGACCTCTCAGTATCAGTCGAAGAAGCCTTCGCTACACAAGAGCAATATGAATTACTTCATCGATACCTCATGTCGCGCCATCAAGGCGGCGGCATGTCTGAAATGGACTTTATACGCTACGAAATGATGGTTGAAGAATGCTCGGCAGAGACAGAAATCGTTGAATATAGGAATAGAGAAAACACCTTGATAGCCGCAGTTCTCATTGACCGCCTGCGAGATGGGCTATCCATGGTCTATAGTTTTTTCGACCCCAACATAAAGAAACGAAGCCTCGGCAACCTCATGATTCTTGATCAAATTAAGCGCTGCCAAGATGTGGGATTACCATACCTTTATCTTGGGTATTGGGTCGAGGGCAGTCCAAAAATGGATTACAAAGCCCGCTATCAACCTTGTGAAATACTTGGACCGGAGGGTTGGTGCCTCAAGGAGGTTGGAGCATGAAAAGGCGTCATATCTTGGGAGCCGTCGCAGCGGTGGCAACAGGTACGGGCGTTGCGGCCGTTCTTGGGAAAGACACAAAATCTGTTACTAAACGAACGACAGATAAAACCATTCCTGCGCCCAATATTGCCAAAGGACTGAAACAGTTTCGCATGGCCACCACTTGGCCCAAAGATTTCCCAGGCCTAGGCCAAATGCCCAACAGGTTCTCGAAGGCCCTATATGAAATGAGCGAAGGCCGAATTGACGTTAAAGTCTATGCGGCTGGTGAGCTAGTCGGTGCTCTGGAAAGTTTTGACGCGACCTCAACGGGCGCTGCAGATATGTATCACGGCGCTGAATATTACTGGCAAGGAAAGTCCAAAGGCTTTTCATTCTTTACGGCTGTACCCATGGGAATGACCGCATCAGAAATCATGGGATGGATCGATCACGGCGGCGGACAAAAACTTTGGGATGATCTGTCTGCTGATTTCAATATAAAACCCTTCCAAGCTGGCAATACCGGGCATCAAACCGGTGGCTGGTTCAAGCGTGAGATAAATTCATTAGAGGATTTTAAAGGCCTTAAAATGCGCATGCCAGGATTAGGCGGGGAAGTTATTCGGCGATTGGGCGGTGCGGCTGTGCAGTTATCTGGCGGTGAAATTTATCAAGCTCTTCAATCTGGATCTATCGATGCCACCGAATGGGTCGGGCCTTGGAACGACTATGCTTTCGGCTTTTATCGGGAAGCGCCTTATTATTATGCCCCAGGCTTTCATGAACCCGGAGCCTCTCTCGCTGTTGGCATAAATTTGAATGTCTGGAATGACTTCACGGCTTCAGAGCAAGCTATGATCAAATTTGCCTGTAAAGCGGCTAATGACGCTAGCCTTGGTGAATATACCTATGAGAATGCCAAAGCGCTTAACATTTTAAAGAATGACCACGGCATTGCTCCTCGTTTCTTTAGCGAAGACATCATGGTGGAAATCGGTAAAATTAGCGAAGATGTTGTCCGTGAGCTCGGCTCTTCGGATAAGCGAACGAGAAAAATCTATGACGCCTATCTCGCTGCGCGCAATGAATATCGTGGCTGGACGGAAATGAGTGATGGCCGCTACATCCGCGCGCGTCAGGTGGCCTTAGATCTATAGAATGGGTATCGGGGATGTCATCGCGAATCTGGGAATTGCCTTCCAAGCCATGGGATGGGTTTTTCTTCCAGTCTTGTTGCTGCCGTTAATCTATCTCTTCGTGCCAAAGTCCAAAAGCTTAAAGGCAATTTCAGAGGCGATGATTCGTACAATTGATAGTTGTTCCTACGGCGTTGGCGAAATCACTAAATGGTTCTTGCCTCTCCTTGTTTTAACTATCGCCTTTACCGTTTTTGCTCTCTCAATTTTCGGGCAAAGCTGGACCAAACTTTTTGAGAGCGCCAAATATCTGCATGCAGCAGTTATTATGCTAGGTGCCAGCGCAACACTCCTTGCGGGTCAACATGTCAGGGTCGATATCTTTCATAGCCGTATGAATGCGAAATCAAGGGCTCTCGTTGACTTCATTGGATATTACGCCCTCCTCCTTCCTGTTTGTCTCATTATCCTTTGGAACTCCCAAAGCTTTGTTAGCTTCGCCTGGCGTATATTTGAAGGGTCCTCCGAAGCTGACGGGATACGGGGGGAGTATCTCTTAAAAACGTTGATACCCCTATTCGCTGTAATGATGATAATCCAAGGCCTCGCCATCGCGTTGCGGGCGTCAATGTGTATAAACGGGCAGTCCCGTCCCGAAAGGCCGCTTCACACCCCCCGATTCTTCGCTGAGCAGGAGCTGGAACATTGATGGCAGACATTCTCGCCATAGCCATGTTCGCCCTCGCCTGTATTGGGCTTATGGGGGGCTATAACGTCGCCTTCACACTCAGCGGTGTATCTTTAATTTTCGCAGCTCTGGGAGTGGCCACCGGCACATTCGAACCTGAATTTCTTCTTTCATTACCTGGACGAATATACCCGTTGATTACGCGGGAAATTCTTATGGCTGTCCCACTTTTCGTATTCATGGGGGTAATGCTGGAAAAATCCCGTATTGCCGAAGACTTGCTGGAATCGATGGGAGATTTGTTTGGGCCGTTAAAGGGCGGACTGGGTATCTCCGTTGTCTTCGTCGGGGCGCTGCTTGCCGCCTCCACAGGCATTGTCGGCGCAACGGTAGTGACCATGGGTCTTCTCTCATTGCCTACCATGCTAAAACGAAATTACGCCCCATCCTTGGCCTCAGGCTCTATCGCAGCTTCTGGGACATTAGGACAGATTATACCGCCTTCGATAGTTCTTGTTATTCTTGGCGATCAACTGAGCAATGCCTATCAAGAAGCCCAACGTAGTTTCGGACTTAAATCGACTGGGGTCGTCTCCGTGGGGGACCTTTTCGCAGGAGCGCTCTTACCGGGACTTATCCTTGTTGCGCTTTACGCGGTTTACATTTCGATCACAGCCTACCTAAAGCCCGCAATGGCACCTGCACAAGATTGGCCCGAAGGCGTATCACCGTGGAAATTCATACGTAAAACTCTGTTCGCTATGTTACCTCCGATATTGCTAATTGTGGCCGTGCTGGGGTCCATACTTTCCGGTTACGCCACGCCCACACGAGGGGCAGCCCTTGGCGCTCTGGGGGCCATCCTTTTAGCGGCCTATAGAACAGCACCCAACGCAACCGCTCGCCGCGCAGCCTTCTTTGCAGCACTGGGTTTAATTCTGCTTGTTGGCATTGATTTGACGGGCGTTGATATGCGTTTTGACCAAAATGACTGGTCCGCCATCGAGCGCATTTCAGTGGCCATAGCCTTATCGCTCGCTGGGATAGCTATTATCGGCACAGCTCTATCCATGTTCCCTCTTATTAAAGATAAACGGCTAGGCGACGTATCCCGCACAACGATGCATATCACATCTATGGTCTTCGTCATTCTGATCGGCGCAACGGTCTTCAGTCTCATCTTCCGCGGTTTTGGGGGGGATGAACTTGTCGGGAGGTTACTCGCGGCAGCGCCGGGCGGAAAATGGGGAGCCCTGGCACTCGTCATGCTGGTTATGTTTATTTTAGGTTTCTTTCTGGACTTCATAGAAATTACATTCGTTGTCGTTCCGCTCGTCGCTCCGCCATTACTGGCCACCGGCATGGACCCTATTTGGTTAGGTGTGCTCATGGCACTTAACCTGCAAACCAGCTTCCTCACGCCGCCTTTTGGATTCGCCCTGTTCTACTTGCGAGGCGTCGCGCCTCCAGAGGTAACGACGACTGCTCTTTACCGCGGGGTGTTACCCTTTATCCTCATACAATTAGTCGTCATTATGATGGTAGTTTTAATGCCTGGAATAGCCACAAAGCTCCCTGCTGTAATGCTCAATTAAATCATTTGTCTTTTAGGGTCATTTCCCGCTAAACTGGCCATAATTCAATAATGGGGACATCTATGACCACACTTCTCGTAATCCTCGGCATTATCGCCGTTCTCGCGTTCATCCTTATCGGCATTTATAACCGATTAGTCGCATTACGACAGACCTGCAATCAAGCTTGGTCGGACATCGAAGTCCAGCTCAAGCAACGTCAGGATCTTGTGCCTCAGCTTGTGAACACCGTTAAAGGATATGCCAAGCATGAAAAAGGCACATTCGAAGATGTCATCAAAGCCCGTAACGCAGCTGTCTCAGCTGATACACCAGCAGGCGCAGCGGCTGCAGAAGGCATGCTTACCCAAGCACTAGGTAAGCTATTCGCTCTCGCAGAGGCCTATCCAGACTTAAAAGCGAATACGAATTTCCTACAACTCCAAGACCAGCTCGCCGATATTGAAAACAAAATCGCTGCGTCACGCCGTTTTTATAACAATGCTGCGCAGGAATATAATACGTCCAGAGAGCAATTCCCGGCCGTGCTTGTTGCGGGACCATTTGGTTTCCACGCACGTGAGTTCTTCGAAGCCCCTGAAGGTCGCGAGGCTCTACAAGAAGCGCCAGTTGTCGACTTTGAAACATAGGCTCTCGCCCATATAGGATTAGTGCCATGATCCAAGCCTATGGCTTGAAAACTCATATCTGGAATAACAACGCGCGCTGCGTGTTGTTACTCATATTGTTTCCAGTTCTACTGCTCTTTCTCGCATTCGGGCTGATCTTATTGTGGACGGGTTTCACATCCGATCTTAGCGCGGAACAAGGATTGGCCTATGCGTTAAATACGCTTCCCAGAGCAGCCCCAATCGCCTTGGGTGCTGCAGGCGGATGGTTCGCTATCGCATTTGTCGGACATCAAGCCATGATTGACATGGCGACAAAGTCTAAGTCTGTAACAATTTCTCAGGAACCCCGAGCTTACCGTCTGCTAGAAAATCTCTCTATTTCACGCGGCCAAACGACACCTAAACTAAAAGTCATAGAAACGCCCGTGATGAACGCCTTTGCGAGCGGAATTCGAGATAAGAACTACACGGTGACGCTGACGCGTGGTCTTATGGACAACCTAGACGATGATGAGCTCGAGGCCGTAATCGCTCACGAACTTTCTCACATTCGCAATAGAGATGTAAGGCTTCTTATCATTGCAGTGATTTTCGTGGGTATCTTTGCCTTTGTAGGTGAAGGTCTTGTGCGCAGTGTTTTCCGCACGAACCTTGCCCGAAACGATCACCATAGGCGCAGCGGAGGCGGAAATGCAGGGGCTCTCATTTTCTTCGCCTTCGCTATCATCGCAGTATCTTACTTGCTTGCGATGCTCACGCGCTTCGCCCTCTCGCGCAAACGCGAATATATGGCGGATGCTGGCGCAGTTGAGCTCACAAAAAATCCAGATGCGATGATTCGCGCTCTCCAAAAAATTTCAGGCCGGGCTGAGCTCACCAATGTACCCGCTGAGGTCAGAGAAATGGCTTTCGAAAATCCTCGCGTGGGACTTGCTGGCGTGTTCGCTACTCACCCTCCCATCGAGAAGCGCATAGAGGCTCTCGTAAAATATGCGGGGGGCAGACCAGACACCCAATCTCGTCCACAGCGTCGACAACCCGCCCCCCCAACACAAAAGGAGTTTGGAAAGCGCTCACGCCCGCCGCTAAAAGGACCATGGACTCGCGGAAGCTAACGCGCTATATCCTTATCGATAATCAATAATAATATATTCTCCAGAATATCAGAGGACAAATTCATGACTAAAAAATTACTCCTGTCAGTTAGCGCCGCGATAATGCTCACTGCCTGTCAAGGCGCCGAAAACACCGTGAATGCCACAAAGGATGCCGTCGCCGAAGTAACGCTTCCCTCGGGCATCACGCTGCTTGAAACCGTCACCAAAAAGGGTGATGACATCGTTATTCCTTATAAAAAATACAAATTGGACAATGGCTTAACTGTTGTTCTTCACCAAGATAAATCTGACCCCCTCGTCCATGTTGATGTGACTTATCATGTCGGATCAGGCCGAGAGGATATCGGAAAATCCGGATTCGCCCATTTCTTTGAGCACATGCTGTTTCAAGGATCTATGAACGTTAAAGACGAGCAGCACTTTGCCATCATTACTGAATCTGGTGGTACGCTGAATGGCACGACCAACTCTGACCGCACCAATTACTATGAAACAGTTCCGTCCAATCAACTTGAGAAAATGCTTTGGCTCGAAGCCGACCGGATGGGGTATTTCCTCAATGGCCCTGCTGTAACAGACGAAGCTTTCGAGGTTCAGCGAGAGACGGTGAAAAATGAACGCGGACAGCGGGTAGATAACCAACCCTATGGTCTGCTTTGGGAACGCGTGGGCGAAGCGATGTTCCCTGAGGGCCATCCTTATAGCTGGTCGACAATTGGCTACCTTGAGGACCTTGACCGTGCAGATATTAATGACCTTAAGCGTTTTTTCCTGAAGTGGTATGGTCCGAACAATGCGACATTGACAATTGGCGGTGATCTCGATGAAGCGCAGACCTTGGAGTGGATTAAGAAGTACTTTGCCCCAATCCCGTCTGGTCCAGACGTTGGAAATCCGGAGTATGTCCCTGTCACGCTTGACGCCGATCGGTATATTTCGCTTGAGGACAAAAACGCGCGTATGCCGCTTCTGTATATGGCATGGCCAACCGTTCATGCCAATCATCCTGATGAAGCTCCTTTGGACGTGTTGCAAAATATCATGGGCGGCGGACAAACCTCCCTGCTGTATAAAAACCTCGAAAAGCCAGGTCTGACGGTTCAAGCCTCTGCTGGTCATGGTTGCCGCGAGATTTCCTGCTCTTTCTCGCTTTTCGCGTTGGCTAATCCAGCGCGCGTTCAATCTCTTGCTGACATGGAGACAGTCATCCGTGACTCCCTGGTAGAGTTTGAGGAGCGCGGCGTACAAGACGATGATCTGATCCGCGTGAAAGCGGATATCGTTTCCGGCATGGTCTACGGTCTTGAGAGCGTCAGCGGAAAAATCCGTCAGCTCGCCGCCTATCAAACCTATAGAGATAATCCAAATGGCATTGCGGATGATATCGCCCGCTACGAGAATGTGACGAAAGCAGATGTCATGCGGGTTTACAATCAATACATCAAGGGCAAGTCCGCCGTCGTTATGTCCATAGTTCCTGAAGGCAAAAAGGACGCCATCGCCAAAGCAGACACTTGGGAGCGCTATGAGCGCACCCTGCCACCTGCTACAGAGGTAGAGGCGTTTGAATGGGAAGCGCCGGTGGATGATTTCGACCGTTCGGTCATTCCCCCCGCAGGACCCAACCCGACAATCAAGGCTCCCGATGTATATAACGCCTCCATAAATGGTATTCCTGTGTTGGGCACAGTGAATGACGAGGTCCCGACGACGACGATCAGTATTCGTATAAAGACGGGGCAAATGCACGAACCCATGGACAAATTGGGCGTTGCCGCTTTGACCGCTGCGATGGTTGATGAAGGCACGGCATCTATGTCCGTCGAGGACATCTCTAATGAGCTCGCAAAACTCGGCTCGAGCTATAGCTGGTCTTCGGGCGACACTTACACGACGCTTCGTATTCGCAGCTTGACGAAAAATCTTGATAAGACTGTCGATCTTGCTGTGAAATCCATTCTGGAGCCCAAGTTTGACGAGGCTGATTTCGAACGTAATAAAGCGAATACTTTGCAAGCTATTCGCCAAGCGAAAAAACAGCCGAGCCAGACAGCCAGCGAAGTATTCAACAAGATGATGTATGGCACTAATAACAACTTTGCTTTCAGCAATTCCGGCACAGAAGAAACGCTTCCCAAAATCACTCTGGATGACGTTCGAGCCTTTTATGCTGAGAACTTTTCGCCAAAAGCGGCGAGCATTATCGCAGTGAGTGATTTGGGCGAAGCCGCTCTGACAAAAGCTCTGGCGCCGCTCAAAGATTGGAATGGCGGAGAAGTCCCATCTGTAGAAGCAAAAGCCTTCCCCGAATTGAACGCTAAAACCGTTTACTTCATTGACCAGCCGGGTGCGCCGCAATCTGAAATCCGTATCGGAAAGCGCGCACTGCCATATGACGCCACTGGCGAATATTACAAAGCCGGCATCATGAACTTCATGTTGGGCGGCGCTTTCAACTCTCGGATAAATCTGAACCTTCGTGAAGATAAGGGCTATACTTATGGAGCCCGCTCCTTCTTTAACGGAGATGAAACCCGTGGGTGGTACCGCGCCGGTGCTGGCGTTCGCGCTGATTCTACAGCGGCTTCGATTAAGGAATTCGTCTCTGAGATCAGCCAATATCACGCAGAAGGAATCACTCCCGAAGAGCTGGAGTTCACCAAATCGGCTATGGGACAGCGCGACGCACGGGCCTATGAAACGCCGCGTCAAAAGCTGGGCTTCCTTGGCAGAATGATGACTTATAATCTCAAACCTTCCTTTGTAGATGACCAAGCTGATATTCTGCAAAGTATGAGCAAAGCCGATATCGACGCCCTCGCGGATAAACATCTCAACCTTGATGAAATGATCATGGTCGTGGTGGGCGATAAGGCCAAATATATGGATGAGGTCAAAGCCCTTGGATATCCCGTCGTCGAAATCGACGCCGATGGTAATCCTGTCGAATAGACAAAGCGCTTCTAAACTGAATAGAAAACCCGGTCCTAGTCATTCGCGTTAAGCGAATGCCGGGGGCCGGGTTTTTATTTGTCCTATTTTTACTTGAGCCGTTTATCCGGCGCAAACAGACCCTGACGAGAGAAACCCCGCGGGGCCATGCGGCCTGCCCCGGCCCGCTTACCTTCGAGAATATTCCAATCTGGAACACTATTCGTTCGGCCGGCACTATCCACAAAACTAAGTCCTTCTAGCGCAGTAAATGTCGTCACATCGGCCAGGCCGCCATCCTTATATTTTTGTAACCGCACGCCCTTACCGCGCGCCATTTCCGGAAGCTCATCCACATCAAAAATTAGAATCTTACGGTTCTCACCAATGCAGGCGATCTTATCTCCGACAATTTCGACACAGCGTACAGCCTCGGCATCGCCCTTAACATTCAGTGTTTTCCGTCCGCCCTTCGTCGAGGCAATAATATCAGCTTCGTTTACGCGGAAGCCATAACCATCCGTACTGGCAACCAACAACTTACGCTCAGGGTTATGCAGGAACATGCCAATCGGCATGTGATCATTTTCCAAATCAATCATGAGACGGATCGGTTCACCATTTCCGCGCCCGCCCGGAAGCTTATCAGCGCCAATAGTGTAAAACTTACCATTGGAGGCAAAGAGAATAATCTTGTCCGTGGTTTGGCACGGCACGATAAAGGCCGCGGCATCACCGTCCTTGAATTTAATCGAGCTCGTATCAGACACATGGCCTTTCATCGCCCGTATCCATCCTTTTTCAGAGAGGACAACCGTCACGGGTTGCTTCTCAATAAAGGCTTGCGCGAAGTCGATATCCACCTCGGGTGCCTCCGCGAATGTGGTGCGGCGAGCACCAATTTCTGTTTTCAAACTATAGGTTTCGCGCACGGCTTTCACCTGCTCGGCCACCTTATCCCACTGCTTTTTATCAGAGCCTAGCAACCCTTCAATTTCAGCCTTCTCAAGCGCCAATTTATCAAACTCTGTTTTGATTTCGATTTCCTGAAGCTTATTAAGGGCCCGCAACCGCATATTCAAAATCGCATCGGCCTGACGCTCGGTCAGGTTAAAAGCCTTGATGAGTTCTTCCTTAGGCTTGTCCTCAAAACGGATGATGCGAATGACTTCGTCCAAATTCAAAAACGCAATCATATAGCCGTCAAGAACTTCCATGCGGTCTTCGATTTTTCCGAGGCGCTGCCGTGAGCGGCGAATGAGAACTTCGCGGCGGTGATCCAGGAAGGATTGAATAACCTCACGCAGATCCATAACACGCGGCGTACGCGTGGCATCCAGGACATTCATATTTAGCGATGTACGGCTTTCAAGACTGGTGATTTTGAAAAGGCTCTCCATCAATAATTCTGGATCAATGTTCTTGCTCTTAGGTTCCAAGACTATGCGAATGTCTTCGGCGGATTCGTCTCTTACGTCCTCAAGCCAAGGAGCTTTTTTTGTTTCAATTACCTCTGCAAGTTTTTCAATAAGGCGAGATTTTTGAACCTGATAAGGAATTTCCGTTACAACAATCTGATAGGTCCCGCGCCCCAAATCTTCCTTGTGCCAGCGCGAGCGCACTTTGAAGCTCCCCTTGCCCGTCTTATAGGCTTCGAGCATTGACTCTTTACTCTCAACAATAATTCCACCCGTCGGCAAGTCGGGCCCCTTGATATAGTCCATCAAGGTTGGAATCCGCGCATTAGGTGTTTTAATCAGGTGCAGTGCAGCAGAACAAATCTCGGCCACATTATGTGGCGGGATAGATGTTGCCATGCCCACAGCAATACCCGTTGAGCCATTGGCAAGAAGGTTGGGAAACGCCGCTGGCAGGACAACAGGTTCTTCATCTTCCTCATTATAGGTATCTATGAAATCAACGGCGTCTTCTTCGAGACCTTCAAGCAAGGCCACACCAGCCGCTGTCATCTTCGCTTCGGTGTAGCGCATCGCCGCGGGGCTATCCCCATCAATGTTACCAAAATTCCCCTGACCGTCGACCAAAGGATAGCGCGACGCAAAACTCTGAGAAAGCTTTACAAGCGCGTCATAAATCGAGGCATCACCATGGGGATGATATTGACCCATCACGTCACCAACAATCCGCGCGGATTTCTTATGCGCGCCTTCGGGATTCAGCTTTAGTTGGCGCATGGCGTAAAGGATACGGCGATGAACAGGTTTTAAGCCGTCCCGCACATCAGGTAGCGCGCGCTGCGTAATGGTCGAGAGCGCATAAGCGAGATATCGCGAAGACAGCGCATCATCAATATGCTCTTCAATCACGCCATCTGTGGGAAGGCCGCCTTCGGTCGTTGTATCGTCGGTCATTTATATCTCTTGTGATTCGCGTTCAATATAGCGAGGCAGAGTGCGAGCCTCCACAGATACTGCTCATAAACCCCCGCTTTTTCGAAGATTTAAGCAGGCGGATATGTTCACCGCCCAGAGTGCCAGGAGGCGTGGTGAGCTAAACGGATTAAGAGACGTGTCAGATAGGATTTTCAAAGAGATAACGATAGGTTTTCGGGTCTAAAGAGAGATGTAGCGGCGTTGCTCGATATTTAACTCTGTCATTCCGCACCTTTTGTGTTTTGCCTCGCAAAATACAATGGGATGCGGAAGCTCGAGAGGCCGCATGCATGGTTGACGGAGCTTCACAATCTATCGACCTTCCGGGTTCGCTACGCGCCCCGGAATGACAGTTTGTGTCCACCTCCATAGCCGCATAAAACTCCACAGGCCAAACCATCGCAGGGCCAATGCCTTTGAACTGTCCAAAGGGCACGGGATTGAAGTCGTAATCGACAATGCTGCTTTGGGTGTAGACTTTCATTTGCCTAACGCCCGTTTTCTGACGGGGCAAAGGAGGCAGTCGAAACTGCCCCTCAAAATCCATTTTGTAACGGTCCCGCGTAATTAGAGGCGACTGCCCTGCCCGCGCGCATTTGCGA
>JAHDCL010000113.1 GCA_020629875.1 Hellea sp. | reverse complement strand
CGTTCCTCTGTTGGGTCCGCCTCGGCTTGGGCGCAAGGTGGAATTGCGGCGGCGCTGTCCGCTGATGATACGGCAGAGAGCCATGCCAAGGATACGATTGCAGCGGGTGATGGGCTTGTAGACCCTGAGATTGCACACATCCTCGCCACCGAAGGCCCCGATCGCGTGCGAGATTTGGATAAGCTCGGCGTCCCTTTTGACCGCAACGATAAAGGTGAGCTTTACCTTTCCCTCGAGGCGGCCCATTCCCTGCCCCGCGTTGCCCGCGTGAAAGGCGACACCGCAGGCGCAGAGATCATCAAAGTCATGGTTAAACGTGCCCAAGAGGCTGAACACATCGAAGGCCTGATTGGTTGGCGTGCGGAAAGCTTGCTGACCGATGGGCATGGCGCCGTGGCTGGTGCTCTTGCGCGTAATGATGAGGGCGCTTTGCTCGGTATAGAAGCCGACATCACGGTGATGGCGACCGGCGGCGTGGGCGGTCTCTTTGCCGTGACAACCAACCCCCGCACGGCGCGCGGCGACGCCCTCGGCATGGCGGCTGTTGTCGGGGCCAAGATGCGCGATATGGAATTTGTACAATTCCATCCCACCGCCATAGATATTGGCCGCGACCCCGCTCCGCTCGCCACGGAAGCCCTTCGCGGGGATGGCGCTGTGCTGACCAATGCCAAGGGCGTGCGGTTCATGCCAAATTATCACGAACAGGGTGAACTTGCCCCACGGGATGATGTCGCCCGCGCTATATTTGCTGAAATCGAGGCCGGGCGTCAGCCATATCTGGATTGCCGCAAAGCTGTTGGGTCCCACTTCCCCGAAGAATTTCCTACGGTGTTTGAAAGCTGCATGAGCGCAAATATAGATCCGCGCACGCAATTAATACCTATTGCCCCCGCTGTGCATTACCACATGGGCGGCATAGCGACAGATAGCTATGGGCAAAGTAACTTGGATGGCCTTCTCGCTGTCGGCGAGTGTTCTGCTGTGGGTGTCCACGGCGCTAACCGCTTGGCCAGTAACTCTTTATTAGAAGCCACCGTTTTTGGCGGACGTGCGGCAGACTATATTAATGGCCGAGATTGGAGCGAGAAACGCGCAGGCACAATCCGCAAACAGCCATGGCTCTCTATGGGCCCCGACGTCAGTCAATCCCTACGTAATGCCATGACCGCCAATTGCGGCGTGCGGCGGAACGCTAAGAAACTCAATACTCTTCTCGCCCATATTGACAGCCTGATTGAGCAAGTTGGCCGCGCCAACCCGCTTATTGCCTCAAAAATGATTGCCGCGTCTGCGCTCGCCCGCGAAGAATCGCGCGGTGGGCATTACCGTGATGATTTCACAGGAATGAAAGACAAAGCAGTCTCGAGTTACATCACTTATGATATGTTGGATTAGTTATGGCTAAACTCCCTCCTCTCCCCCCAACGGTAATCGAGCCTCTAGTGCGGCGTGCTCTGGACGAAGATTTTGGAAATAGCGGCGACCTTACCGCGAACTTGCTGGTCCCCGCCTCTGCCAAAGGAAAGCTGCTGATGCGCTCTCGTGAATCTGGCGTGATAGCAGGAATGCAAGCCGCGCAAATGACGTATGCGATGGTGGATCCGCGCGTGAAATTCACCATTAAAAAAGGCGACGGCTCTAAGGTCAAAAAAGGCGATATCATCGCTACTGTCGAAGGCCCCACACGCGCTCTTTTATCCGCTGAGCGCGTGGCCTTGAACTTTCTCGGCCGGATGTCTGGTATCGCAACTCTCACCTCGCAATATGTGAAGCTGGTTAAGGGTACGAATGTTCGTATTGCCGCAACCCGCAAAACCACCCCGGGGTTACGCGCTGTTGAGAAGCAGGCTGTACTCGCTGGGGGAGGCTTTACGCATCGCGAGAGTTTGGCCGCCGCGATTATGATTAAAGATAATCACATTGCCCTGGCCGGCGGTGTCGATAAGGCGCTAAAAACCATCGCTAAGAATGCCGATCACATGGCAAAAGTCAGTGTTGAAGTCGATACGCTAGTTCAGCTTAAAAAGGTCCTGAAATATGCACCTGATGTTGTGCTGCTTGATAATATGGGCGCAGAAAAATTGATCAAAGCCGTTGCGATAGTAAATGATTTTGACGGCCCTCGTCCCACGCTTGAAGCCTCAGGCGGCGTGAACCTAGAGACCGTCAAGGGCCTTGCCGAAACGGGGATCGATGTCATTTCAATCGGAGCATTGACTCATAGTGCGCCTAATTTTGATATTGGCATGGACGCAGCGTAACTACCCCGAAATTTTCGCCACAGCCAATTGCAGTCGCTTAATATCAGTCACGATAGCCTGTCGGTTTAGTCGCATATTAAACCAGAGCTTAAGCGCGATTTGCGCAGAATTTAGCATAATGGCAAAGGCCGCAAAAAAGATGAGTTCGCGCGTGGTCTGAACGTGGAACATTTTCCAGACGCAAAAAATTAGGCCACCAGCAAAAACCATAATCCCGGCCCATGTCATGATATACAGACCTTTGCTGGGTCCTTTTAAGCTTCCCCAGACCTCGCCGTAAAAATCATTCTCCTTCATGTTTTCGGCCAAATAGGCTTCATCCTCTGCGCTTAATAGCTCTTTTAGTGTCTTATCAAAGTCGCTCATTTTCGTCTCCTTTCGACGGGTTTTCATAAAGTGTTTTAAGGTGTTGCCGCGCCGCGAAGAGGCGGGATTTAATTGTACCCAATGGCATATCCAAAGCTGCGGCGAGTTCCGCGCCTGTCAGCCCTTCAACATAGAACAGCGTGAGTAAGAGCCGTTCTGTTTCGGGCAATTTAGAGAGGCCTTGGCGAATACTTATCGCCTCAGCACTATGGGCCGCAGCATCACTTTTCGGCTCTGCCGCAAAATTTGACTTTAAATTCCGGTCTTTAATATTCGCCTTGATATAATCCGCGCAGCGGCGGCGCACGATCGTATAGGCCCAGCTTGAAAACATATCAGGGTCATTAAGCCGGTGGATATTCTTAGCCATAGCCAAGGCGGCATCTTGCATGACATCCTTAGCAGCCTCGCGGTGCCCCGTCTGCCGAAAGGCAAAACGCAAGAGCGGCCCATGCCATCTTTTATAGAGAAGCTCAAAAGCACGGCGATCACCACTGCGTGCCCGCGCCGCTTGAAAACTATCCAGCGCTTTTGAAATATTTTTATGTGGTCTCTCTGTTGCCACGACCTGCCTTTAACTGACTTATACCTCTATAGTCAGCAAAAGGCGCAAAAAGGTTCAAATAAATTCAGGCTTTTAAAAGCTTACGGTCTCAACAAAGCTGTCATTGCCGGGACTGACGAGGCGCACTTTGGCTTGGCGGGCGTCCCAATCAATATCCATCACGCCGTAATTAACGTCAAACTGCATCGTTGTGGTGCGATAGGGCCCGTCCTCTATACGGGTTTCGCCGCTCTCTGCGCGCCATTTACTGGCCGGCAAGTTGAGCGATGATGAGGTAAACTCATGAAGCGTATAGGGCGCAACGCCTTCGCGCTTATAAAACGCGCCGGCGTGACGATCACCAGAGAGCAAAACCACATCATTCGCACCTGTCTCCGTAATCATGTTGTACAGCTTTTCTCGCTCAGCGGGCATTGTGCGCCACGCTTCCCAACCATGGCCATCAGCGATAACCTGAATGGAGGAAACTAAGAGACGAAGCTCAGCAGGCTTTTTCAGCTCACCTTGCAACCAGTTCCATTGCTTTTCACCCAGCAGTGTTCCAGCCCCAGACTCGAGCGGAACATAGCGCTCTTTACCCGGCGCATTGCGTTTATCCGTGGCTTGAAGATAGGTTCTAAAGCTACGTGTATCGAGCAAAATGATTTGCACGCGCTTGCCTGCCTCGCCCACGATTTTGGAGGTGTACACCCCCTCGCGTTTGCGGCGAATATCGCCTTTTGGAATTGCCCAAGCATCTAGAAACAGTTCCTTAGCCTGATCTTTGAACAGGTAGTCTGCACCGCCATCATTAGCGCCGAAGTCATGGTCATCCCAAATCGGTAAAACGGGCACATTAGCGCGAAACTTAGCGAAATGGGTACTTTGCGCCAGCTCATTATAAGCGCCGCGCATTTTCGGCATTGTAGGATCGGAAAAAAGCGGATTACTCCGATAGGCATCGCCATAAACATTATCACCCATAAAGATGAAGGCGTCAGGGCTCTCTGCTGCGATGGTGCTCCATATAGACTGGTCTTCTTTTTCAGAGAGACAAGAGCCAAAAGCGATGCGACTCAACGTTTTCGGTAGCGCTTTAGATGGCATGGGTGTGATCGCCTGAACCGACTTCGCCGGAGAGGATGAACTGGCTTTAGATGATGATGGCGAAGTGGTTTCACATCCCTGCAAAGTCAGAGCGCTGATTGAAAGCGCAGTTAAAATAGCGAACCGCGAATGGAATTTTGTCATGAGCACCTACCTTTTGCGCATAAGGTTGCCATAGAAAGCTTCGCGCTTCCACGGCTTTCTAATCAATGTCATGTGGATATTTTGGAGTATCTCTCCAGTTTCGCCCTAGCTCGGCGGAGCAACACTCACACTTGCACTGGGTGCAGG
>JAHDCL010000112.1 GCA_020629875.1 Hellea sp. | reverse complement strand
TATGACAAACAGCAATGGCAGGCAGAGCAGGCGGCGCGGGATAGCGCGGTTGAAAAACAGCGCGAAAAAGAGCGTAAAACGCGTGAACGCGCGGCGCGTAATGCACGGCGTAAATTAGAGCGCCTGCATAAGACCCTGACCGATAAGGGCGAGATTACGGAATTTGAAAATGAATTTGGCGAGAGCGTGGTTGAGCGCCTCGATAAATTCGGCTCCGCTTTTAATGATCTTGAAAAGGGCCGCCCGGGTGATGCGCTGAGCTTTGCACAAAAACGCGTTGTCGCGGCGATGAATAAGAAGGTCAAAGAGCTGAAAAAGAAACCGGTTGAGAGTAGCGACCCTGATGCCGATTATGAGCGAACGGCAGATCGCTGGAAAAATGCTAAAGCGAAAAAGCGTTCAGCTTTTAAATCCAATAAGAAAAACGGATTTACGCCGCGCGTGAGAAATCTCGAAGATGATATGCCCGCGGACGAGACGGAAGCCTTCATCCCCGAATATCAACCCATGCCGAAAAAGCCCTTTCTGCGCATTGTGAAAAATGACTA
Source organism: Hellea sp. (assembly GCA_020629875.1). Taxonomy (GTDB): domain Bacteria; phylum Pseudomonadota; class Alphaproteobacteria; order Caulobacterales; family Maricaulaceae; genus Hellea. The sequence continues at coordinate 4,036 of JAHDCL010000112.1, read as the reverse complement.
GCGCAATATTAATGGCCCTGTCTGATTAAGACAAGGCCATGAAATTGTCGCCATTAGAGGCTATGCGTCTTGGCTTTAGAAGCGTGCTTTGAAGCCCACATTGATGGCGTGAGCCTCGGTTTGATCATTGGAAACCAACTGAGGTGCTACGAAGGGGATAAAGCCTTTATTATAAACGTATTCCGCTCCGAAATCGAGGAAGTCATTGACCGGATACTCAACAGACAGCGCATGTTGTTGGTTCTTTTCAAACGTACTTCCGATGATCGGGTTTCCGAAGTCATCACTAATATTACCCCAAGACCCGACAGCGGCGATTTCGACACGTTTGCCATTTGGTAGCATGGGCTTAACGCGTGCTTGCGCGACGAGCACTTCGAGGTTTTGATCGAAGTTCAGATTGTTGAAATCTGTTGTCGATCCCGTGGGGTCATTCAGATATTGCGGGAAGGGCGTTCCGTCCGGCAATTGCGGTATAGCCGCAGCCCAAGGTCTTAGTGTTGTTGTGTATTCAACCATGGCATCAAAGAAATCGCTATTATATTCGGCAAAGGCATTCACAATGCTGTTGCGATATTCGATGAAATTATCTGGCGGTGTGCCGTCTTCTCGTCCTTGGAATGTATGCGATGTCCAGTTATCGCGGTAAATGCTATCATGCAGATAACCGCCGCCTAAGGTGAAGGCTTTGCTTCCGCCCAGGAGAAACTCCTTTTCAGCGTTGAAGGCATAGTTACCGATATTATTATCTTCACCCGCCAAAGCCACGCGAAGTTGACGTCCAGCAGAGAAAGCTGATGCCGTTAGTTTTAGGCCGTCTTTATAGAAACCAAATTCCGCGACGGGTTGGTCTGAAACGGACCAAAAATAATGCGCGCCTTCATTATGGGTGAACGCGTTATAGCTGTCGAAGTTGCCGAAATCGATAGTTTTGCGACCAAAGGCAGCATAGAAAGGTGACTTCTCAAGATTACCAAAGACGACGAAAGCTTTGCGAAGTTGGAATTCATCCTGATCGCGGCCATATTCGGTCTCGCTATATTCTGGCTGCAGGTAAACAGTCGTCCAATCGCCAAAGGTCGATGTGAAAGACAATGCCGCGTGATCAATCGCGAATACACCGGCTTCATCATCCGTCGAGTCGCTGAAGAAGGGGAAGCGCGAGAGAATAGGGAATTGTCCTGGGACTTCAGTCTTTTGGTATTTTAATCCGCCCTGGAAGCCAGCGCCTAAATAAAGCGAATTACTTTTAAGTGTTCCATTCGCGCGGTTCGCTAATAACGTCAGAGTTCTGCCCGTCGTGTTTTCTTGCCAATCAAGCATATCGCGAGAGTGATGAGCATTTGTGCGAACGGTGACGCCGCCAATATTGTGGCTGCGATTGGCAAGGAACGCCTTGCGCGCCGCAGGGTCATAGCTAACAGCATGCGGGTTAGCAAAACCGCGCAGTTGTAGGCCCTGTTGTGTTTGAACATAACCATTTTGAGCGACAGAATAGCCAACATGTTGCGCGCGCACATAATTTTGTGTGCCGTGCTGATGTGCGCCTTGATGTGAGCCAGGGTAGATTGTGTCCGTGACCGTATAAGTGCCGGGCCCCATCTTGGCGAGCTGGGCATGGAGTTGTTTCTCTTGCCAGCTTTGCGGCGCTACATATTGAGCGCTATGAGCCTGCGGGGCGGTAAACATACCGCGTAGGCCGTGATTATGATTGGCTGTAACAGGCACAGAAATAGCCAAAGCTGATGCGCCTAGTAAGCCTAATTTGATAGCTGTTTTCATCGTTCTTTTCCAGTAAGCCTATGCTGATTTTGCGGTGTCGACATCGAGCTCGTGCTCGCGGACTTTGCGGTAAAGTGTGGAGCGGCCAATGCCGAGACGGCGGGCCACTTCGGACATATGTCCTGAGTAATTCTCAATCGCGAATTGAATGAGATCGCGTTCAATATCTTCAAGCGTGCGCAAATGTCCTTCGCGGTCAAGGAATGTGACCGATGAGTCTTCCTGCGAATTCGTGCTTTTCACCAAGGACGAAAGAGGGTCTTCGCTTATGTTTGGAATAGATGGGGCAAGGCCTGAGATTTGCGGAAAATCATGCGGCTTTAATTTATTGCCGTCGGACAGAATCATGGCGCGGAAAATTGTGTTTTCCAATTGGCGCACATTGCCTTTCCACTCATAGTTTTGCAGTAGATCTATGGTTTCCGTATCTGCTCCCACAACATTCATTTGCTCTTGCGCATTAAAGCGCTTGATAAAGTGCTCCAGCAGAGCAGGAATGTCTTCGCGGCGCTCGCGCAGCGGCGGAACAACGATTGGGAAGACATTCAGACGATAATAAAGGTCTTCACGGAACGTGCCGGCTTTAACGGCTTCTGCAAGGTTGCGGTTTGTTGCCGAGACAATGCGAACATCAACAGGGACGGTGCGCTTTGAGCCTACCGGATCAACTTCGCCTTCTTGCAAGACACGCAAGAGCTTGACCTGCATATCCAGGGGTAATTCCCCGACTTCATCAAGGAAGAGCGTACCTGTATGGGCCTCTTGGAATTTACCAAGGTGTTTAGCATTTGCGCCTGTGAAGGCCCCTTTTTCATGACCAAACAAAATTGACTCAACAAGATTTTCAGGAATAGCGCCGCAGTTCACTGTCACGAATGGCTTATCTGAGCGTTCGGAGGCTCCTTGAATGGCCCGCGCAATGACCTCTTTACCGACCCCGGACTCTCCTGTGATAAGGATAGGGATATTGGCCTTTGCTCCGCGCTCGCCCATGGCTACGACCGGACGCATGGAGCCAGCATTACCAATGAGGTCATTAAATGTCAGGCCGCCATTGGCTGTCTTTTTAAGGCGTTTAACCTCTCCCACTAAAGTTTTCATTTCTAGTGCGTTTCGTATGGAAACAATAATTCGCTCAGGGGAGGCGGGCTTAACAACGAAATCACGGGCGCCCATTTGCATCGCTTTCACCACGGTATCGATTGATCCTTTGCCTGTCAGCACAATGACGGGAAGCTCTGGCCGTTTAGCTTGAAGCTCTGCCAAAGTGTCCATGCCGTCGCGGCCAGGCATAACGAGGTCCAACATCATCACATGGATTTCACGTGCATCCGTGCCAAGCGCCATGTCCAGCGCTGTATCGCCATTATCGGCTTGAAGTGTTGAAAATCCGCTCTTCTCTACAACGGCTTGCAGTAAGCGCCGTTGAGTCGGATCATCGTCAACGATGAGGACCGTTTTACCCATGATATTCACCTTATCCCGGCCGGGTCGTCCCGGCTCTTAGCGTTGCAATATGGGACAAAAAGGTGAAAACGCGGTTAGGGGACGTGGTTAAAAAATTATGAGCGGATAATGTGCTGCGCGGATTTATCCTTATTGCCGGGGTTATGGGCTATTGATGGGGGATAAGGGCCGTGATAGTGACGAGGCCGAATTAATAGCTGAGCCTTAAAGGACTAAAACAATGGCAGCAGAACACTCTGATTACGTGCGCGGTACAATGGAAGTTGAAGGACATAAGAAAACTTTCGGCGGGTTTATGGGTTTGACCGTTTATGGCGGAGCAGCCTTAGCGCTTGTTGTTATTTACCCTACGCTTGTGTTTGGTGTTAATATGAGCTGGCTTGCGGCTCTAATCACAACTGTAATCCTCGGTGTGGTTTTGGGCTTAGCTCTGAAACTCAAAGGCGGCTGGTACGCCGCACTTGTGGCGTCGGCGGTTTTCATAGCGATTGCGAGTGCACTGCTCGCGGCGCTACATGGCTAACGCTAGGCAAAAAATGCCCTCTTTGTCTTTGAGGGCAGAATTTATTGTCTTTTAGTCTAATTTGATATGGATATTTAGAAAAAAAATATCTATTCAGGCCCCCGTCGGCGATTTTAAAAATTGACCTTATGCAATTTGTTGCATATAGCAAGCGCCGCAATTGAGCGGGCAACTGCTTAAGCAATTTATACTTTTATAAGGCAAGATTTTGAAGATTACTGTTTTAAATGATGCGGATGCTAAGGGCGGCGATAATGCCGAAGC
>JAHDCL010000021.1 GCA_020629875.1 Hellea sp. | reverse complement strand
GTTTTTGCGATGAATGGTGCCAAATTTTCAATGACCTCACTGGCTACAAATGCGTTATCAGCAGACGGTTTGCTTCCCTTGTGCATTGTTATGTATGCTTCTGCCGAGTAGCGCGTAAACTCATGGACTTGTTGATCATAGCGCCCTCCCCATTCAAATCCGTAGGAGTAATAGGGGTAGCTATAATGATGCTTACGTCGACCAATCAAATAATCCCTGCGACCATAGCGCGGGAACGTTGAGGACACGGAATATGATTTGTGAATCTCTGTGTCGTCCTCAATGATTACGAAATAATCGTTACCTGTTTGCCGCGTGAGTTCAGCGGCTCGGTAGAGCAAGTAATTTTCGACGGCTTGTCGAGATGTGGAGGAATTACCACTAAAGGAAACTCGGAATTTATTTGTCTCAAGTTTCTGATCCGCAAATCCATAGCCGCCGTCGGAGCCAGCGGGTGCGTAAGGTGTCACAGTTGCGCAGGCCGACAAGAAGCCTACTGCAAGTATAGAAAAAGCCAATTGACGTAACATAAGTCTCTCCAATTTATGGAAACAACTATGCCGACATCTAAACAAAATTTTTGACTCTCGTCAGTTTTCCCTCACTTCCGAACATCATTTACCCATTGCAAGATTGCACTTTCAGGTAATGCTCCAGATTTTTGGGAAATTAACTTCCCGCCCTCAAAGAAAAACAGCGCGGGAATACCGCGAATATTGAGGTGGGCAGCCGCCTTTGGAAACTGCTCAGAATTAAGTTTCAGGAACCTAATATCTCCGCTGAACCGAGCCGCGGCAGCGGCGTAAGCTGGGGCCATCAAATTGCAAGGTCCGCACCACGGAGCCCAAACATCCAAGACATAAGGCCCTTGGTCACGCGACTGTATTTTTGCAAAGACCGTTTCAGTCACTTCGACTGGTATAGAGGCACCTAACCGTGTTTTGCACTTTCCACATTTTCCCGTTGAGAGCGCTCGACTTTCAGGAAATCTATTCACGGCACCGCAGTGGGTGCATACAATCAGGCTTGTTTCAGTTGGCATGACTTAAAACTCTTCGCTAGTTTCCGATAATCTAGGGCAGTTTCTCAGCTTGCCCAATAATTTCTTTCTCAAACCATATCAGGCGGGAAGATCGTCATAAAGCTTTGAGTTTTCGAATTAGCGTTGTGATTTCTTGCAATCGATCTCCCTTATCCGAGTTTGGCATACCGTCATCCGACGCTATTTCGAGCTCTTTCTCAATATAGGCCCAACGCCGTAATATCTCGATTTTGTCCCGCACATTTAAATCAGATTTTTCAAGATCAATGGGGGAAGCAAAAACATCGGCGGGGTCAATCATCGCCGCTTTTACATCAACGCTAGAATGTGCTTTCTCTGCATGGAGAGCCTGCACATATTCCACTCGGTCGATATATGCCTCTGCCTCCTTCGCATCCACGAAGATCTTCCCGGATGTATAATACGCGCCGTTGTCAACGCGGATAATGCTGGCGCCTTTATACTCTCTTGCTTGAGCATTTTTCATGACACCCAAGAATGTATCTTCAAGCTCCGTTTGAACATTTGGCAAACCGTGAACATGAACATCAATGCCAGAGTGATTAGACATTATTCTAATCGCTTCAATTTCATCTTCGAGCGTGAATGTTCGTACCCAGAGCAGTAATCCGCCATGCAAGAGCTGATCAGAAATATACTTCGAGTGATGATGACCCACAATTCCAGCCAAGATAGCGCCCAAGGTGGTTCCCACTCCTCCACCTATGGCCGCTGCGGTTAGGGCGGCGGCCAGAGCGCCACCTGAGGCCACGACGGGCACGACGCCGATCATGGCACCGACATACATAAACCCGCCAAGCAAGGCGCCTTCTGCGTCGCCAATCGAGTCTTTTGAAACATAGGCTGCATGAGGAACTTGCGGATTGTCCTCTAAAATATCGACCTTATCAAAATAGTGACCTAGCTTTTTTTCAACTGCTTGAATGGAAGCCAAGACGCTTATCTCCGCACGGTGAAACCCGTGTTCCAGTAAATCATCAATTGTTTCCTGCAGCTGTTTTTCCGTATCAAAAAAACCCACGGCCTCTCTAATATTTGCATGCAACGTCGTAGCGGACTCGCTCATAATATTTTGCTCTTAATTTTTGGGTATTACCCTTTGAATGGGTCCAGACAGCGAACCCCTAGGCAGCGTCCTCTTTCTCAGAGCTTTCGGCATAGGACCTAGTTCTAAGAGCCCGCGCCAGAGCCCACTCCGCTTCATCGAGAGATGCTATCGCCACATCCATCGCTGCTTCCGCATAATTATGGGCTTTGTCAGCTTCCTTAGCGAGTTTCTTCGTCTCTTTGCGGGTGCGCCAGTTTTCAATATTGTCCTGTGTTTCCAGAACCCAATCCTCAACAATGTCAGATGCTGCGGCGACGCGCTCTCTTCCGCTTTCTAAAGCGTCCTCAATATCATCAACGTAATCATAAAAGTCATCTTCCGCATGTTCTAAACCCGCTTTTGCTCCGTTTTTGAGTTTATCCAATCGTGTCCTCATGAGCTTCATTCGGGCATGAAGTTGAATATCCATTCGATTTAATAAGTCGCTCATAGCAATCTCCATTTTTGATCAACTTCGAAATTAAAGGAAGCAGAAAAGAGAATTTTGACACTGAGCAAATTTAACTCAATCCACCTTCTGGCGTCCCGGAGGAACAAAACACGGCAATTCCCAAAAGTATATTTTATAACCGATAATATCCGCGCCATCGACGGTTCCAGCGCCGTTCCATATTGTGGCGTGCCCAGTGAAGTCTTTACCCGGATATTTGATGATAAATAGGCCTGGAACTTCCGGCAGATCAAACATTTGTCCCGGCAGTTCAATTTTGACTTCGGGCTCTCCATACTCTTCTAAAATATGCGCCTGCATATCATTCAGGCGATAAAAATACTGATCCTTGTTTCCACCGCTCACTGTTTTTCCCTTGATATATGGGATTTTGTGACCTGCCTTATTGAGCATATGAGAAAGGCGCACCGTGCAGGCATTTCGCCATCCGCCTTTATCTTCAGGCAAGCACCCGTTACGCTCAACCGCGCCTCCGATCTCAGACCACACACGTTCCGGTCTCTCATAAATGTAATGCTCCCACATAACTTGCAGATTTGGACGAGTTTTTAGCTTTCCCGCAGACGGGTATTCTCGCGAACAGACTAGGGGCTTGGGGGCGCCGTAAATTAATGGCGCGTATTTCTTGGGTGGCGCGCGAAAAATTTCGACATCCCAATCTTGCACTCCGGGTACATCTTGTCTGACAACCAAATGCTGAGGTGGCGTCTCCAAGCACTCTCGATCTCCACATGCCTGTGGAGCTATGACTTGCGAGCGGAGAGGTTCAGTTTGGGACCCCTCCTTCTTTAATATCGATGTTGGGAGATCTGTTGAACTAGCACATGCAGATAGGAGTGCCCAAATCCATATTATCAAGGCTCTACGCATTGATGATTTCTTTTAAAATCTCCGGAACTTCAAATTCCAAATCACAGGCCGTTAGCCCTGCGCCTCGGCGGCGTCCCGCCTCACCATGAATCCAAACCGCAGAACACGCAGCCTCAAATATCGGCATGGATTGCGCTAAAAGCCCTGTGACAAAGCCCGCTAAAACATCGCCTGTCCCAGCTTTGGCTAAGTACGGGTTAGGAGAATTGTATATAGCGATTCGACCGTCCGGATGCGCGATAAAGGTCTGAGCACCTTTTAAAATAATAACTGCGCCGCTCGCCCTGGCGGCCAATTTGGCCCGCTCCCGAGGCGAGCCATTTATTTCGAAGAAAACGCGATCAAATTCGCCCTGATGTGGCGTTAGAATACATTCGCGGTCTAAATGTGACCATTCCGATTGATTGGGAATCGCCCCCGCATCGAAGACTCGCCTGATCTGTAGGGGATTTTTGAGCAACGTATCTCGATAGTGAGAGTTTATCCCGCCGGCCCCGCCCAACATGACACGAGGATAAGATAAGTCCTCAATATCACATTCCTTGACCATCACATCAGCTGGAAGAGCCGCCCTGTAAACATTCACATGCTGACGAGCCAGCACCGTCACGAGCCCGGCACCAATGCGAGAACACGCTGATGCCGCTAGTCTGGTCGCCCCACAAAGTTCAGGCGCTCCAAATATCACCGCATGGCCTCGATCATATTTATGGGCGTCAAGCTGTGGGATAGGAAAGTGGTCGCGCCAAAGGGCAAGCAGGTTGGTCTCGATATCCATGATGCCATATTATGCGAGCGCGCATTTCAAAATTGACGACCATCAAAATGAAAAGCCGTTACTATTTCAAAAAGAGACAAAACTAATTGGAGAGCACCGATGAAACTAAAGAATAATACACAAGTTATAATTGCCGATAGCGAGAAATATCTCCTTTTGCGAAACCAAGGGGATGAGGACATCATCGACTTGCGGGTCGTGGAGGTTGAGACTCGCGCGAACCCTCCTACGCATGAACAAGGAACAGACCGTCCGGGCCGATTAGTGACACCGACGGCACATCGCAGCGCCATGGAAAACGCCGATTGGCATAAATTTGAAAAAAACCAAGCCGCCAAAAGCTTAGCTAAGAACCTCAATAACCTCGAGGACGGTGGGGAGCAAAGGGATATTGTTTTGGTGGCCGACCCTTCCACACTGGGTAACCTCAGACCAGAATTATCAGATGCAATCACGTCTCGCATCGTCTGTGAAATTGCCAAAGACCTAACCCACCACACTCTCACGGATATTGAGCAAATCATCCTCGCGACGTAAATTGACCCTCGTAGCTGGAATATGACTATGAAAATTCTCATTAGTTTTATCGCTTTTGTCGTCATTTTGATGATTGGTCTTAATTTCATGCGTAGCTATGACGAACTCCGGAGTTACTTGGCTTGGAATAAGTTGGAGAAAACATCGGATAATAAAACTAAGTCTTTTTCCCCTGATACGGTTAGCCATTTGCCCGGCCCCGCAAAGCGATACTTCGAGTATGTGATACTGCCTGAGACTCCGTTACGGCGGGTCACCGAAATTAAAATGCGAGGCCGTCTGGGCTTGGGGCCAAAAGAAGCGCCTGACTATATGCCAATGACGGCGACTCAAGTGATGGCTTTCCCCGAAGGTTTTATTTGGAATGTAAGAACAGGCCGTGGACCATTAGTGGTTACCGGCTCTGATGGTTTGTATCTCGACAAGTCTTGGAGTCGTTTTTGGTTGATGCACTCAATTCCTCTAGGCCGCGCGGGAGGACGCTCATCCCGGCGCAAAGACCACCGCCGCGCTGCATTTGGTCGGTTAGTCGCCGAAGCGGCCTTCTGGTCTCCAGCATCGCTATTGCCTAGCAAAACAGTGAGTTGGGAAGCCATCGATGAGGTCACCGCCCGCGCAACAGTTAGATACCAAGACCTGGTTCAAACCGTGGATATTACCATTAATGAAGACGGCCAGCCCACACAAGTTGTTATCCCGCGCTGGAGCGATGCGAACCCGAAAAATGTGTATCAATTACAGCCCTTTGGCGGCTATCTTTCAGCCTTTAAAGAGTTTGATGGATATCGCCTGCCAACCCATGTTGAAGGCGGAAACTTCATCGGTTCATCGCGCTATTATCCTTTCTACATTGCAGATGTCGAGAAGGTTAGTTTTACTGATTAAAACGCCACACGCAGTAGATGGACAGTTCCAATAGCCATGAGGATAGTTGTCGAAATGGCTACGCCCGCGCAGAAAATACCGAACAAGTAAATCAGACCATCTCTATCTGTTAGGCCTAAGGCTAAAATAGTGCAGGCAAAGGCTGGGAAAATATTTCCGATAATGGGTATGGGTAAAACCATCAAAACCCCCAAAATTACAAACACAAGTCCTGATAAACGACGTGCCATCCGCCCGGTGAGCTGTGGCAACCGAGCTTTTGCAAGGCGGAACATCCACCCAAGATATTTTTCGGTTAAGCGGTAGGCCTTAATCAACACATCTCGATCAATCGACTTTTCATTCAACCAACTTGGAAGCCATAAATGGTTGCGCCCCGCAAGGAGCTGAAATCCGAATATAGCGATTGCAAATCCTGCCGCCATGGGAATACCCGGTGGCATTGGCAATATCATGGGCACGGCGAATATCAGAATTGCCAAACCGAATGACCTTGGCCCCAAAGAGTTTACAATTTCGCTGAATTTTATCGGTCCTTCAGGAAAATCGTTCGTGGAAAACCTTAAATATTGAATGATGTCTGAAGTTGGCGGTTCATTATTTGTCATAGACGTTATTGATAAAGTGGACGGCAGCCCCAAAGTTGATAGGCATCAATAATCAATGCGCTAACGTGTTAAGGGTAACTATGCTGGATTTTCTGAGCTATAACATACAAGCTGGCATCGGCACAGTTAGGCCTCGCGACTACATTATGCGTGCACACAGACAGGTAATGTCCGTTCGTCCTAAAACTGATAATCTCGATAAAATTGCTGAATATATACGCCCCTTTGATGTAGTTTGTCTCCAAGAGGTCGACTTAGGCGGGTTTCGCAGTGGCTACGTCAATCAGGCAAATTACCTGAAAGAACGGGCCGATTTTCCTTTTATGGCAACCCAGATTAATAGACGGCTTGGCCGATTATCGTTACATGGGAACATTATTTTATCCCGAAGACGTATCGACCATAAAGAAAGTTATATTTTGCCAGGCTCCGTGACAGGGCGTGGCCTGCTAATGGTACGGCTTGGCCATGATAACCCTATTGTCATTGCAAATACGCATTTTAGCTTGGGGGAAGCGGATCAACGTCTTCAATTTGAGTTCATCAAGGATAAACTGGACCCATATGATAAGGTCATCCTCGCAGGCGATTTCAACTGCACACCTGACAGTTTGGTTTTGAGAGAGTTTGATGAAGGTTGCGTGCTTGATATGGTCACCGAGGACTACCACCACGCCTTTCCATCTTGGAAGCCCAGTAAGGCAATAGACCATATATTTGTGTCAAAGTCATTAGGCCCTGCAGAATGTGACGTAGAAGGGGTCCGGTATTCGGACCATCTACCCCTATCAATGCGCATTAAAATTTAAGCCCATTTTCCCTGCTCTATCTTAATGGCGTTTTCTTTTTTGAGTTCTTTCCGCCGTTCGAGAACATAGCCGGTCATGCCTACGACCAAAATTAGTCCGCAAAATGCAAATAGAAATAAACTAAACCCTGGGATTGGAGGGAGCTTCCAAATTGCATTGCACATGACTTACCTCACTATAATTCAACTAACTTGTCGGCGATGAACACAATTTTTCCCAACCACGCGACACGTTATCGAAACCAAATGTGTCAAACTCTATTTCGCGTTCTTTTTCCTCTATATCCCTGTAGCTGATCGTCATTTTAGTACCCCCTGTCATAACAGAAAAAACCTTATCGTTATTCTCAAACTCTAGAATATATGCATCATCCTCACGGATAAAACTGCCGTTGAAATCCGTTTCTCCGATTGTGACCACTGGCTCCACGTCAGGATCGACATCACGCCCCATAAAGACGTTTAGGTCAGACCCGCCAGCCATGCAGGTGAGAACGATGCCATTATCAAAAGGAGCAAAATCCCCCAATATGTCATAATCCATCATTAGGATGAATTGAACCTCCCGCTCATCCTCGTCATTAGAAGGCCAGAACTCTACAGTATACCAATCGCCATGTTCTAAGCGCCTTGGGGCCTCGCATTGTTTTTCCAAGACTCTACATGTGCAGAAATATTGTGATAAAGGACTTTTCTCCTTCCGGCACTGGGCATATTCGGCACGCACCGCTTGGGAATACTGATCATGCATTGGGTCTGGTTGTTCCAGATTTTGTGACCCTGCCAAGCTGACAACGCCCCATGAAATCGCCAGGACGGCCGCGCTGAATGCACTCCAGAACCGCCAAGGTTTCGCGGCAGGTTTATCTTTGGCCGCTGACTGTAAAAATACGGGCCGCATATTAGCCTCCTACGCCAAGGCTCCTGCCATAGTTTCCAACTGCCCTAGCTGACAAATATGGGCCGTATGACGACTGGGTAGCTTGATGACGCCTTTGCACTTCAGATCTGTCAACCGGCGACTAACTGTCTCAATAGTCAAGCCAAGATAGTCGGCGATATCGAGCCGCGACATGGGCAAGTTTATATCAAGTTCTTGAGACTCTTCTGCTGATTGCCGCTTTTGGCGTTTTGCTAGCATGACTAGGAAGGCCGCAACTTTTTCCCCTGCTGATTTTTTGCTTAACGTCATCATCATATTTTGCGCGTCCTCTAATTGAGAACATGTTTGATTAAATAGCTCGCGCTGAAGCTCTACATCTGCCCGCACATCTGCCATTGTTAAGCTGACGACATTAGATGTCGCCACAGTTATCGCTGTGTCGTGATGCGTGTCATCAGAAGACAGTCCCAGAAAGTCTCCTGCCGTACAAAATCCAGTAATTTGACGCTGACTATCAGCCAAGAGACGGAAGGTCATAACCACGCCACTATTGACCTTATAAAAATGCGTCGCTTCATCACCTTGATGAAATAATGGCATTTTTGGGGACATTACGCGGCCGATTTTACGGTCGCCCCAAGCCCCTGGCTCAACGGCTTCAGAAGATGAACCTGAATGTGTAATTTGCTGTAGCATGGTTTCCTCTCTTGTCTTCCCATCATTGGGATTGAGGTAACCCTATCGAGCATGATATTTTTTTTAAGTTCGGAAAAACACCTACGTAGAACTACGGACACACCTTCTATAGATACGGCAAAAGTAATCGGGCTGCGGAATCCCGTAATTTCACAAATAGAGGCCGACTTTCAAATGAATCTATGCTGAGGCGTTCACTTTTCGACACTCGATTTACTATTAGGCGATCTAGTTTGGTGACGAATTCAGTATTTTCACATTCAATATCAAACTCAAAGTTTAGACGTAGACTTCTGGCATCCCAATTGGAACTTCCGAGTAATGCCCAGTGACCATCTATTGTCATAAGTTTAGAATGATCGAATATATCCGGCCTGTGATAAATGTGGCATCCAGCCCTCAACAGTTCCATAATCTGATGATGAGAGGCCCAGTCTGCAAAAAAGTAATTTGACTTTTTTGGTAGAAGAATTTCGACGCGAACACCCTTTAGTGCGGCGAGAATGAGGCCTGCTAACAGCCCTTGGTCTGGAATGAAATAAGGGGTGACTATCCGTATATTATTTTTCGCAGCTCCTAGAGCGCCTAAAACAACCCATCTTAAGCGTTCTCGTTCGTAAACCGGCCCGCTCAGAATACCGCGTGCGGCGACGGGGCCCACTTCCCTAATTGTATCGTCTCGAAAGTCATCAGCCAGACTTCCTCCTCCGGAGAGCTGCCAATCAAATGCAAATGCTTCCAAAGCATCTCCAACGACAGGACCGCTGATTTTGAAGTGAGTCTCAAGATTTTTGACCTTTCCGATATTCATACTGCCCGTAAACACAACAGACTTATCAATAATCAATAGCTTTCGATGGCTTCTTAAGTTCATCAATGGCATCCGCCATGGCCAGACGCTGAAGAGAAAGCGTTTGACCTCAACCCCGCCGCGCTTCAATTCGCGGTAGGTTTTTGATCGGAATAAACCGTTTCCAACGCCATCAAGTAACACTTTGACGTCTACTCCCCTTTGATCGGCGGCTATAAGGGCCTTCGCCAAGGCCTGCCCGAATTCGTCCCGTCGAAATATGTATGTGGTCAACATAACGGTTCTTTCCGAGGATTGGATAGATTCGATCATGGAGGAATGTATTAACTCCACTCCCTCCAGTGCCGCAATCTCATTCCCTGCACTGCGGCGCGAATGAGTAACGTTATTTCCCAAGCGCCGGAATTCAATCCACGGATCATCAGCGAAATTTAAATCGTTGGTGACTTTCGTTGTCTGAAAGCTAGTTTTACTCTTAAGTAACAGCCTCTGTGCGCGGCGCGTGATACGATTAATACCAAAAAGCAAATAGAAAACTGCCCCGAAAATTGGAGCAAACCAAATTAACGCGATCCACATTAAGGAGGCTTTGGGATCTGATTTATGCAGTAATATATGAATGGTCAAAGCCACCGAAATACATAAATATGCGAGCTGAATAACGAAGGTCAGCATCCACGCAATATCTGTATTCCACCAATCTCCGAACATAATGAAGAGCTATTCTAGCGAAGCGAATTTCGAATTGATGGTAGTCAATTTAAGGCTAAACAAGCCTTAAGGCCTAGCAACAAGATACATCTTCACGAGTTCTGCGAGAGACCGAACCTGCATTTTTGACAAAATTCTAGCACGGTGTGTCTCCACCGTTCGGATAGAAATCCCCATCTCAAAAGCGATGATTTTATTCGGCTTGCCCGCTACTAGTTTTTCGGTGACTTCCAACTCTCTTGGGGTCAGCTGGGACAAATACTTTTTGGCTTGGACTTTAAATGATTGCTCGCGATCCTCAGATTTTAGCTGAGAACGAACTTTTGTCATCGCGTCGAGGATCACCGCAGCTTGAAAAGGCTTCTCGATAAAATCTACGGCGCCCTTTTTAAGGGCTCGCACAGCCATAGGAATATCGCCGTGCCCGCTCATCATAATAACATAAAGATTGGGGTTAATTTCCAAAGCCTCAGATAACACCGTCAACCCATCTTTCTCTGGCATACGAACATCTAAGAGAACACATCCTTGAAAGTTCCGAATGTCAGAGGCTAAAAACTGAACACCGTTCGAATATGTCGTCACATCGCATCCGGCAGTTTCCAATAACATCCCAAGAGAATCAGCCACGGCAGGATCATCATCAACAATACAAACACTGTGCTCGAATGTTTCCATAGTTAATCCCTTTCAGCAATTGGTAAGGTGAAGTGAAACACGCTCCCATTGGGTTTGTTCTGTCGTGCCCATATTTGTCCATCGTGATGCGCTACAATAGATTGGCTGATCGAGAGCCCAACCCCCATGCCATCTACCTTGCCAGAAGAAAAAGGCACGAACAGTGTCTCAATGTCAGCTTCAGACAGACCATGCCCAGTATCGCGCACCTGCACTTCTACATGTTGTTTATCCGTTGTGAGCGCCGCAAGAATATTCAATCGCTTAACCTGACTATCAAACATAGCTTCGCAGGCATTCTTAATTAGATTAACCAGCACTTGTTGTATTTGAATGTTATTTACAAATACCAAAGGTAAATCTTCTGAAACATCCATATCGATTTGGATATTTTGGCTATTAAAAGAAAGGAAGGCCAGGCGTATAGCCGTCTCTGCAATCTCTTTTAAAGAGGTTGGTTCTTTCTCGACATCGCCGCGTTCAATAAAGCCTCGCATACGTGCAATAATTTCAGATGCCCGATGCGTCTGTTCAATTGCCCGAGATGTGATTTCTAAAAGTTTTCCAGTGTCTAGCTCCCCGCCGCGCGAAAGCAAAAGTTTAATTGTTTCCAGGTAATTTATTGAAGCTGCCATAGGTTGGTTTAACTCATGAGCAATTGCCGATCCCATTTCATTCATCGCCGATACGCGAGAGAGATGAAAATGCTCTTCTTGGAGTTGGTCGTATTTATTCTGTCCTTCCACACGTTTTGTGATGTCGCGAATAATACCAACAAAGATTGGCTCACCGTTTAATAGAGTTTCGCCAACAGCTAAATCCATTGGAAATACGGACCCATCTTTACGCCGCCCCTGGACCTCTCGCCCAATCCCTATAATTTTTTTCTCTGCGGTATCAGAGTAGGACTTTAAGTAACCGTCATGCTCCCCATGGAATGGCTCGGGCATGAGCATTTTAACATTCTCTCCGATGACTTCTTCTGGTTCATAGCCGAAAATTGTTACGCATGCCGGATTGAACATCCTCATAGTTCCAATAGCGTTTATGATAACAACACCATCAACCAAAGTGTCTAATACAGCATTGAGTTCGATTTCGGCTTCGCGCTTATCCATGGTTCTCTTATAGGCAGACCTGACGTATTTTACGAGCTGAAAGTTTTATGCGAAGAGGTCGTCAGTTTTTCTTATCCGGGCTGTGCATGTCATCCCATCCCTTGGCATCGTTAAAATTCGCAAACTCAATATAGAACTTGTGAGGCGCGGGGATTTCCTCCTCATGTTTGACCGGGCACCAATAACGCTCTGTTTCTCCAGCGACCATTCTCGAGAACGCCAACACGCCATTCGCATATCCACAATAGATGCAATTAAGTTTCTGAAAACCCTTAAGATACTCCAATCGAAACCGATCTATAATGACATATTCCGACCGCTTAACTCTTGGTATTTTCCATAGGCGAAAACAAATTGCCTGATAGACGCTGACAGTCAAATCGAGAAATACAATCGGGATTATCATCGCATAGATAAAAGGAGCGGAGGCTAACCAACGCAACCACATCAAATTAGGTTTTTCAATCGGCTCAACATGCGGAAGCAGCCGCCCGCCAAATCCCCACCTAAAATCAATCGTACCGTCAGATAGACCTTCCATAAGCTTCTCGAAGGGCTTGTAACCTTTGAAACTTTCGCTGTCCTTTTTTAACCGCTTCACGAAAATCGAGATGTCCTCTACAAAATGGGGCCGCATTGTCCTCACTCCTTTTTATTAAGTGAGAACAATTTCTTTGATTAAGAAATCCGGCTTATTGACAGGTGTCAATTTTGCGGCGCGCTACTTGATTAATCTCTTACGAAACACTGGAGATTTATATGACAAGTTCGACTTATCTCGCCTTGCTTTTCGGGATTTATATTCTGGCGGTATCCATTTCCATGATTGCTAATCAGAAACGACTTGTTGGTGTGATGGAGGGGTTCGTTGAGAGCGCGCCATTAATCTTCCTAACAGGCATATTGGCATTATTGGGAGGCGTCTCCATCATTTGCTTTCATAACATTTGGACAGCTGATTGGCGGCTTCTCATCACTCTATTTGGGTGGATAGCAGCGATTGAAGGCATACTACTCATAACAATCCCGGAGCCTTTAATAAGGTTTGCAAAATCGATTTTGAGAAAACCAACTCTAATGTCTGCTCTAGGCTTTGCGTATCTCGCCCTTGGAGCCTTTTTCATCTCTCGCGCAGCTTTTTAACCCAGAAAGGTACGGTCCCATGAGCCGAAACATAACAATTCTATACGGGCATCCTGATTCAAGTGAAAAACGTCTATGCTATGCATTGGCAAAAGCCTATCAGGACGCAGCACAATTAACAGGGCATGCAGTTCGACGTATAAATCTGTCAGATTTCGACTGCTCTTCTATCCTATCTGAAGAAGATTTCAATCACGGTGCCGTTCCAAAAATTATCAATGAGGCACAAGAAGCCATTGAATGGGCTGATCACATATTGCTCATCTTTCCCCTCTGGATGGGGTCTATGCCGGGTAAATTCAAAATGTTCTTAGAGCACATTTTTCGACCTGGCTTTGCTCTAGATTATTCAAAAAAGGGATTTCCAGGTCAGTTACTAAAAGGAAAGTCTGCCGATGTAGTCGTTACCATGGGTATGCCTACGGTTGCCTATAACGGCTATTATTTCTCCCATGGCATCCGTAACTTGCGACGAAACATACTTTACTTTTGCGGCATCAAGCCCGTGCATCTCACCTATTTCGGAGGCGTGAATTCTGTCAAAAAGAAGACTCTCTCAAGATGGATGGATAAAATGCATTACCTTGGAGAAAACCCAGGATAGCCCTAGTTATAGTTAACTTTGATATGTGTCAAAAATCTCAGGATTAGTTCTGAAAACCTCGCATAGACTTATCTATCGAGGGATGCAGATGAACATCATTGAAAATTGGACAACTCAAGACCGCCAAGATTACGGGCATAAAATCCAAACCAAAACGCATCATTTACAGGAAAGCGGATTATTTACGGATGCGGCGCTCGCAGCTCTCCTTGATCGGCATCCAGATGACAAAATTGATGTTTGTACGATGCAATTAGACCCGAACCTATCAGATAAACATTGCACCGTAGACTTTCGCGGGTTTTCCGGCACGGATCTCATCAAAGCTGTCAAAGAAGGTCACATCTGGATTAATATTCGAGAAGCCATGAGCTATGATCAAGCTTATAAACCCCTCATGGCGAAAACCTTCAAAGAACTGGAGCGCTGCACCGGCCGTGATAAATTACGGCGGAATTGCCGGGGCGGCATTTTAATATCTTCGCCCTCCGCTAGAGTGCCTTATCACTGTGACCCTACCATGACATTACTTTGGCACATTCGCGGGCGCAAACGTGTCTTTGTATACCCGGCCGGGGAGGAATTCCTACCGGATGAAGCTTACGAAGCCATAGTCCTTGGGGAGCAGGACCAAGACCTCCCCTATCGTGAAAGCTTTGAGTCATCAGCCCAGTCAATTGACTTACCGGATAACACATTAGTCGCATGGCCACACACTTCCCCTCACCGAGTTGAAAATCAAAGCTTTTGTGTTTCCATGGTTATGGAGTTCTCTTCGAAAACCAGCGCTTTCCGAAATTCTGTGATGTACACAAACGGACTATTACGCCGCCGTTTTGGGTTTTCTCCCAGCTGGTCGAAAGCAGGTCCCCTGGAAAAGTTCCTAAAATCGGTAGCCGGACACGTTTTGCGCAGACTGGGCGCACATAAGACTCATATTCGTAAAGACTACGTGCATTACAAATTAGACGAAACCGCGCCCAACCACCTCCAGCCCGTCCGGAAATTTCAACGGAACTTTTAAATCAGATTTGACCAGCGTCAAATTTCGGAGGTCCACTTCGCCTAGCTCAGAATGAAGTCAATTCTGGGGTTAAAATAAATGACATCCACGCCTTTCACAACGCGTTTCAAAGACGACGATTCTTTGTTCTATATTTCAATTATTTTGGGATTGGGTTTCATTTGGTCGATGTTCGCGGCTCACCCCACAGGGGTGTCCGCCTTGCTCTACCCAACTCTGGAAATGCATGGCTACATGATGATGTTTTTCTTTCTGCTGGGCATCTTGGCGGTTGTGTACAAAGTCGGCGACGGCGTCCCAAAAATTGATCAAAGCGAATATGAAGATGGCGTTGTTAAAGCTGGCGTTATCGCAACGACATTCTGGGGCATTGCCGGGATGTTGGTCGGCGTTATTATCGCCTGTCAGCTGACATGGCCTAATATTTTCTATTTTGATAATCTGCCCTGGACGAATTTCGGGCGACTGCGGCCTCTTCATACCTCCGCCGTTATCTTTGCCTTTGGAGGGAACGCGCTGATTGCGACCTCTTTTTATGTGGTGCAGCGCACTTGCCGGACACGATTAGCCGGCGGGATGTGGCCGTGGTTTGTGTTTTGGGGCTATCAGCTCTTCATCATATTGGCCGCAACGGGTTATCTCGCAGGTGTTACCCAATCCAAGGAATATGCTGAACCGGAATGGTATGTAGATATCTGGCTCACCATTGTCTGGGTGGCTTATTTGATGGTGTTTATGGCCACGCTTTATAAGCGTAAAGAGCCGCATATTTATGTGGCGAACTGGTTCTATTTGGCCTTCATCATTACCGTCGCCATCTTGCATTTGGTCAATAACCTTGCTCTGCCCGTGGGCGCTTTTGAAGCCAAGAGCTACTCCCTTTTCGCAGGTGTACAGGATGCTATGACACAGTGGTGGTATGGGCATAATGCGGTTGGTTTCTTCTTAACCGCCGGCTTCCTCGCCATTATGTATTACTTCATTCCCAAACGCGCGAACCGCCCCGTATGGTCTTATAAACTTTCAATTGTTCACTTTTGGGCCGTCATCTTCATCTATATTTGGGCCGGTCCTCACCACCTCCATTTCACTGCCCTTCCTCAGTGGACGCAAACGCTTGGCATGGTCTTTTCTATCATGCTTTGGATGCCTTCTTGGGGTGGGATGATTAACGGTCTCATGACGCTATCCGGGGCTTGGGACAAGCTCAGAACAGACCCTGTATTGCGCATGCTCGTCGTTTCCGTGGCCTTTTACGGCATGGCGACATTTGAAGGTCCGCTTATGTCCGTGCGCTATGTTAATGCGCTCTCTCATTATACAGATTGGACAATCGGACATGTTCATTCCGGCGCTTTGGGCTGGAATGGATTTGTTACCTTTGGTGCGCTTTACTGTCTCGTCCCGTGGCTTTGGAAAAAGAAGGAGCTATACTCACTTCGCCTAGTTGAATGGCACTTCTGGCTCGCCACCATTGGTATTCTTTTTTACATCACCTCAATGTGGGTCTCTGGCATCATGGAAGGCCTGATGTGGCGCGCCTACACTGATCTCGGCTTCCTCGAATATGCCTTCATCGAGACTGTCTCAGCGAAACATATTTCATATATTGTGCGCGCACTTGGCGGAACGCTCTTCCTGCTAGGTACACTCATCATGGCTTATAACATTCGGATGACAATCAAAGGCCGAGGCCTGGCCGAAGCGCTGGATGGAGATGTGCCTCTGGCTAAGAAACCTGCCCTTCCTGCCGCACAACCAATCTTGGTTGGAGAATAGTTATGTTTTTGAAGCTTCACCAATATCTAGAAAAAAAATCATTCGCCTTATTGCTTGGCATTATTGGAACTGTCTCCGTGGGTGGCCTTATTGAAATCGCCCCTCTGTTTTATATCGATAGCACAATTGAAAAAGTAGAGGGCATGCGACCTTATTCACCCCTCGAACTTGCAGGCCGGGATATTTATGTTCGCGAAGGATGTTATACATGTCACTCTCAAATGGTGCGGCCACTTCGCGATGAAGTCGAAAGATATGGGCACTATTCGCTAGCGGCTGAATCAATGTATGATCGGCCTTTCCAATGGGGTTCCAAACGAACAGGTCCAGACTTGGCGCGGCTAGGTGGTAAATATTCCGATGAATGGCATAAGCTACATTTGGAAAACCCGCGCGCTGTCGTGCCTGAATCCATCATGCCACCATATAAATTTCTTAGTGAGAGAGAACTCAACTATAAATCCGTCGCGGCTCACTTAAACGCCAATCAGAAACTTGGCGTGCCTTATACGGACGAAATGGTTGAACTTGCCGTGTCTGATTTGAAAACACAGCTAGATGAATACGCTGATGACTATGATGGTTTCATGCAACGTTACCCTAAAGCTGTTGTTCGCGAGTTTGACGGCAACCCAGATAAAATCACCGAAATGGATGCCTTGATTGCCTATATGCAAATGCTTGGCACGCTCGTGGATTTTGAAGAATACCAGGCCGAAAAAGATGAGAACCTAAGATGAGTTACGACACCCTCGCCCATGTCATAAAGCTTGGCGGCACAGTGGCTTTTTTTGGCATATTCGTCATCGCTATCATTTATGCCCTGTGGCCAAAAAACAAGGCGCGCTTTGACCACGCAGCGAGCCTTCCTTTGCACGACTCTGATACGCCGGAGGTTTAGTCATGGCTGATAACAAAAAAATCGACGACATATCCGGTACAGAAACAACGGGACATGAATGGGACGGCATTGAAGAGCTGAACACACCTATGCCCCGCTGGTGGCTCTGGGTTTTTTACGCCTGTATTCTTTGGGCCATTGTCTATGCAATCTTGATGCCGTCTATTCCTTTCTTTAACTCACATTTCAAAGGGTTGTTAGGGAGCTCTGACCGAGCAGCGGTTATAAATGCAGTCGATAGTATGCATGCCGAGCGTGCCGTTTACGCCAATAAACTCGAAGGAGCTACCTTGGAGCAAATCCAAGCGGATCCTGACCTCTTCCGCTTTGCCATGGCATCAGGTAAATCCGCCTTTGGCGATAATTGCGCAACCTGCCACGGCTCCGGTGCGCAAGGCTTCAAAGGCTATCCCAATCTCAATGACGACATCTGGCTTTGGGGCGGAACCTTTGAGGATATTCAGCACACTCTTACTGTCGGTATCCGCGCCGCCCATGAAGACACTCGAATGGGGCTCATGCAAGCCTATGGTCGGGATGAGCTGTTAACGCGCGACCAAATTAGGGATCTAACGCAATACGTTTTGAACTTATCAGGCCAAGCAACAGATCAAAATGCCGCTGGGCGAGTTTCCGAGCTCTTCCAAGATACTTGTAGCAGTTGTCACGGATCTACAGGCAAAGGCGATCCCAGCCAAGGCGCACCTAACCTCTCTGATGCGGAATGGCTATATGGAGGCAGTGCTGAGGACATTTATCAGACTATTTATGGCGGCCGCCAAGGCGTTATGCCAAATTGGAACGAGCGATTGGCTCCAGAAACCATCACGGCATTGTCCGTATATGTTCACGCCTTAGGCGGCGGTGAAGACACGCCTAAACTTGATTTAAGCAAGCAACCGATCATGGAAGGCGAAGAATAGTCTCGGACAATGACAACGCTCATTGATAACAACAAGCCTCGCAAAAAGGTCGCCGAAGGGGTTGAGCAATCTCGCGCGCGCGCGACATCACCATCCACGCCTCAGAGCCTTTACGCTAAACGCACTAAACTCTACCCAAAGCTGGCACATGGGATCTTTAGAAACATTAAATGGATAGCGCTTCTGGTGCTACTCGGCATTTATTACATTACGCCTTGGATTAGATGGGACCGTGGTCCTGACCAACCTTCCCAAGCCGTATTGGTTGATTTCGAAAACGCCCGCTTCTACTTCTTCTTTATCGAGATTTGGCCACAAGAAGTATATTATATTACAGGCCTGCTCATACTTGCTGCGCTTGGTCTGTTCCTCGCAACCTCTCTCTTCGGCCGTGTCTGGTGTGGCTATGCCTGCCCTCAGACAATTTGGACCGACCTTTTTATTTATATCGAACGATTTTTTGAGGGCGACCGCAATGCACGCATGAAATTGGATAAAGCCCCTTGGACAGCAAAGAAGATTTACAAAAAAACTGCTAAACATTTAGTTTGGATTTTAATCGCCGCTGCGACCGGTGGGGCTTGGATCTTATATTTCCATGACGCGCCTACCATCGCCCGGGACTTTTTTACGGGTCATGCGCCAATTACCTCATACGTGTTTCTCGGAATCATGACCTTTACCACCTATTGGCTCGCCGGGCATATGCGAGAGCAAGTTTGCACCTATATGTGTCCTTGGCCTCGTATCCAGGCCGCGATGATTGATGAAGAGGCTCTAAATGTCACTTACCGTTATGACCGCGGAGAACCCAGAGGTGCCCACAAAAAGGGCACATCATGGGACGGTCGCGGTGATTGCATTGACTGTCGTCAATGTGTCGCCGTGTGCCCTGTCGGGATAGATATTCGGGACGGGTTGCAGCTCGAATGTATTGGCTGTTCGCTTTGCATCGATGCCTGCGACGAGATCATGGTCAAAATTGATCGGCCCAAAGGATTAATAGCTTTTGACACGGACGCCAATGTCCAGCGGCGTATGACAGGCGAAAGAGCACGTTTTAATCTCATTCGACCACGCACCATTATTTATGCTGTACTTTTCACGGCGGTGGGGAGCCTCATGCTATACTCTTTATTGACGCGCAGTACGCTTGACATGAACGTCCTACGAGATAGGCAGCCTAATTATGTTCAACTTTCCGATGGATCCGTTCGCAATGGCTATACGGTTAAAGTACTCAATAAGGCGACAGAGCCCAGGGCATTAAGTTTAACCGTCGACACATTACCTTCGCCAATCATAACATTGGCCGGACAGAGAAGTGATGCACTGATCACTTTAAAAGTCCCTGCTGATGAAACAATGGATTTTAAAATCTACATAGCAGAATCCAACATTCGGGGCCTAGATCAAAAAACGGATTTCGCAATCTCGCTAAAAGATTTGACAACTGGCGAGATGACGAGCTCGCGTGCGATTTTTATCAGCGGAGGTCCAAAATGAGCGTAAGAGCCAAAAAGGAACTAACGGGGCGTCATGTCCTTTATATGCTTCTCGCTTTCTTTGGCGTCATGCTTGCGGTAAATATTTACTTCACAGTCGCCGCGGTAAAATCCTTTCGAGGTGAAGACGTTCCCCGCTCCTACCGACAGGGCCTAGAATATAATCAAACGCTCGCAGCCCGAGCCGTTCAAAACGATATGGATTGGAGCGTGCGCGCAAATCAAATCGATGACAGAATTGTCTTACTTTTTCAGGATAATGACGGTCAGGCGATCACGCAGCTAAGCGTAGAGGCAAAGCTTCGTCATCCCGTCGATACGGCGCGGGATTTGCCCGTTAAATTTAGCCCGAATGCTGAGGGGCGCTATGAGGCGACAAATATTCCACTAGGCGGAAAATGGCTGCTGGTCGGAACCGCATCAAATTCAGCGCAAAAGTTTAAATTCGAGTATGAGCTATGGGAGTAGCAATCGCTCACAAGAATACAGGTTGTCCATCGGGGTTACAGCCTGTGCCTATAGAAGAACTTGATCCGCTGGGGCACAAGGTTGATCTAAGTAGCTACGTTACGCCGACAAAACATGGAAGTCAGCAAATCGACCTTATCGTTCAAGGGGCACATTGCGGCGGATGTCTTGCTAAAATAGAACGCGGCGTCGGGGCGTTACCGGGCGTTTCTACAGCTCGAATGAACCTGTCATCACTAAAATTACATACTGAATGGTCTGGAGGTGAAACGGGCCCAAAAACGATAATTCAGACGCTAAGCGACATGGGCTACGGAGCTGCTCCCTATGAAATAAGCGCCTCGCAAAACCAATCTCAAACTGAACTAAAGTCCCTCCTCCGCGCTCTGGCTGTCGCAGGGTTTGCCGCGATGAACGTGATGTTGCTCTCTATAGCGGTCTGGTCCGGCGGCAGCGAAATGCCGTCATCCACTCATACGATATTTCATTGGATTTCGGCGATGATTGCCTTGCCCGCTGTCGCTTATGCCGGTCAGCCTTTTTTTCGCTCGGCTTGGACGGCCTTAAAGAACAAACGTACAAATATGGATGTGCCGATTTCGTTGGCGGTGTTTCTCGCTTGTGGCCTGAGCCTCTATGAAACTGTTAAAGGCAATCCAGACACTTATTTCGACGCTGCCGTTATGTTGCTCTTCTTGCTTCTTATTGGGCGATACCTAGACGCAAAACTTCGGCTCAAAACCGGAGAAGCTGCTCAGCGTCTGGCAGCGATGCAAACTACCTCCGCAACCCGAATAAACCCTGACGGGTCTTTGGAGACCATTCCCACGCGGCAAGTTCTGCCCAATGATACACTTCTCATACCCTCCGGACAGCGTATCCCTGTCGACGGACTTATCCTGACCGGAAACTCAGAAATCGATACTCATATTGCTACAGGTGAAACTGTCCCAACGTTATCCGGGCCTGATGATGTGATTTATGCGGGTATGACGAACCTCACTGCCCCTCTTACAATCAAGGCTATCTCGGCACATTCAGACTCTTTTCTATCGGAAATCACCAAGCTCGTCGAACTTGGGGAACAAAGCAAAAGCAACTTTACAAAAATAGCTGATAGAGCCGCTCGAGCCTATGTTCCCATTGTTCATAGCCTCGCAATTATGACATTTCTGGGCTGGTTATTAGTCGGCGCTGATTTGCGCCCAGCTGCTTTAAATGCCATCGCGGTACTGATTATCACCTGCCCTTGCGCCCTTGGGCTCGCCGTGCCAGCCGTCCAAATCGTCGCCAGCGGTCGCCTCTTTAAGCAAGGCGTTTTAATCAAGTCCGGAGATGCCCTTGAGCGCCTCGCTAAAACGCGGCGTGTTATATTTGATAAGACAGGCACGTTAACAACAGGATGTTTCACGCTGGACAATGCCGCAGAGATATCGGGTGAGAATATTAATCTCGCGGCCGCGCTCTCTATCAATTCCAGGCACCCCATCGCCAAGGCTCTTCATCCTTATGCAGGAAACATCGAAGCCCAAGACGTCTCAGAGGTTCCGGGGGTCGGGTTACGCGGACTTATCAATGGGCACGTCGTGACCTTTGGGGCGAGACAGGAATTGGGCCGCTCATCAACGACGAGCAGAACAACCGAAAGCTGGCTACAAATAGACGGGCAAACCCCGGTCAGTTTCCGTTTCTCTGACACGCCAAGAAAAGATGCAAAAGAGACAATCAAAGAGCTCAAAAAATTAGGCATAGCATCCGAGATGTTATCAGGGGATAAAACCAGCGTGACTCAAGCGCTCGCTCAAGACTTGGGCATTGAGCGTTATAAAGGTGATGTGACCCCAAAAATAAAGCAGTGTATTATCAATCAAAGATTACATGAAGGCGTCCATCCGCTTATGGTAGGGGACGGCATTAATGACGCGCCGGCGCTCGCCGCCGCTTACGCTTCCGCTTCCTTAGCAACAGCTTCTGATGTAAGCCGATCAGCGGCCGATATAATTCTTCAAGGCGATAGGTTGTCCCATCTTCCTAAGGCCATTCAAGTGGCGCGGAGGGCACAAAAACGCGTTGTCGAGAACCTTGGATTCGCTATTTTATATAACTTGATAGCGGTTCCATTAGCGGTCTTTGGTTTCGTGAACCCGCTTATCGCTGCGCTGGCCATGTCCGGGTCATCCCTCATCGTCACGCTCAATGCCCTAAGGATGTTAAGGTCATGATTGCGCTTTTCTGGCTGATACCCATTGCCCTCATTTTGGGCCTCCTAGGTCTCGTAGCCTTTTTTTGGTCAGTGAAATCGGGACAGTTTGATGACGAGACCGGTAACGCACTACGGATTTTGATAGATGAAGACGAACCCCTTTTCGAGGACGCAAAAGACTAAGCCTCGTCTTCTCCCTCGCGCTCTTTATTGGCGCAGATTGCGTGACAAGCCGTTAGATGTTGGGGCTCCGGCTCGCGATCATTTTCGTCCTCAAGGGGAATGAAGAACAATTGGCCAGACCCGCATAATTTCGTATATATCCCACTCGGTGCATCAGGAATGAATGCCGCTTCTGTAATAGCCGAGCCACTAGAGATGAATATCCCCAAATAGACTTTCAGAATATTTTGCAAAACCCAGTTAGGCATTTTCTATCAAAGACAACGTTTCAATAGCCCCGAGTAAGTCGGAGGGTAAAAAGGGTTTGAACAGAACATGCGCTGGACCGCCACTGAAAAGGTCGGTTTGCTGGAATACTTGAGTTTCAATGGTTGTAACCAAAAGCTTCGGGCGCGTTTCGATTTTCAGCAACTGATCAAGGACTGGGAAATTGATTGGAACGTCTATGCCTACATCCAGTAAAATGATATCTTCAGCCTTGATACGACCACTTTCGAAGCTAGCTTCAACATCTACGATCTCCACAGAATGATCGTGAGATTCCAAAAAGTACTTTTGAGAAAGTGACGTTACGGGATCGCCCTCAAATATGAATATGGATATTGCGCATTGGATAGATTTCACGACTTGGCCCTTTGTAATCGCGCCGAACTTATTCTCCTCCCATTAAAGAAAATTGATTGCGGTCAATTTTTGCGGCGTCATTTATCATAAATTTCTCTTGTGCCCCCTTGGCATTCCTTAACTTCAAGATGGAGAGATATTATGAGCAAGAAGAAAGAAAAACCTCAAGAACAAATCAATGAGGCGCCTAAGGCTGAAAGCCAACTTTTAAACACCCCATCAACTGCTCGTCATTGGCCTTTCGAAGTCACAAATTTCGCACCCTTCAATTCCCTGCGCCGCGAAGTAGATGACATTTTCAACCAGTTCACGGATCGCTTCAGCGTCTTTAACCGCGACGTTTCAAAAGGATTACAAATCCCAGCATTGGATGTTGATGAAACGGAAAAGTCCTTCGAAATCTCAGCGGAACTCCCCGGAGTCGCTGAAGCGGACATTGATGTCTCTGTAACAGATAGCGTCCTTACAATTCACGGGGAAAAGCAACAGTCCTCTGAAAGCAAAGATGCCAATCGACATATTGCCGAGTGTAGCTATGGCGTTTATGAGCGCTCAGTCACGTTACCCTTTAACTGCGACGCCAAATCTATTGATGCTCAGTATGATAATGGCGTTCTGCACCTTTCAATTCCAAAACCTAAGGACACAAAATCTAAACCTCAAAAAGTCGCTATTAAGTCTGCGGCTTAGCGGAACGGGGCGCATGTTGGAGCCGGTCATCAAAATCCGGCTCCACTCCCAGATTGGAGTATTCAATGAAAACAAACATTTCAATAACAAACCGCTTCGTTAGGCTTTTAATTGGCAGCTTGGCGATTGTAGCATCGATATTTTTCTTCTCGCAATTTAATATCTGGCTCTCCTTATTGGGCGGAATTCTTATCATCTCCGCCCTGATTGGCTTTTGTCCAGTCGATTATTATTTTCATATGAAACAACCAGATTAAATCTCTAAATCCCCTTCAACTTGACCTTTCTTCGAAAGGTCTTTTTTTTTGATACCTATCAAAACAAAAAGGCGAAGCAAGTCCAAGTTCCTACCAGACAATGGAGGAAACTTATGAAAACGATACTCGCTTCTCTGGCTCATTTAGAACGCGTAGATGAAACTCTCGAAGCCGCAATCCACATTGCGCGGCAGCACGATGGACATGTGATTGGATACTATCCAATCCCCGGGGCCTCTCTAATAGTCTACGCATCGCCTGGGGGCGACTTTCCTGTCGATGATAGCGTTAAACGTCTCTACGAGGAGCGCCTTCCTCAAGTTAAATCAAAATTTGAAGACCGGATGCGACGTTCAGGTGTCAAGTATGAGTGGCGAGAAGACATACGCTTTGAAACAAAGCTTACGAAAGCTATTTTAGAACACGGGCGTGAAGCAGACCTAATCATAATGGGGCATGATGCTCCTGGCTCAAAATATGCAAGTGAAGAAGTCTCTTTTATTGCAGATGTTGTTTTGGGCGCGGGACGGCCCGTCTTAGTTGTTCCTCCATCTAACGGAAAACCTTTTAAGACTGACAAAATTGCTATTGGTTGGAATGCCTCCCGAGAATCCTGCCGCGCGGCATTTGACAGCCTGCCCATTCTCGAGAAAGCCTCTGACGTACTTCTCGCATGGGTAAATCCTGAAAAGAACCCCGGTAAAGCAGGCAAGCTCCCCGGTGCAGAACTCGCAACAGCTCTGGCTCGACACGGCGTTGTCGTCACAACAAAAGGCGTCAGTAATCGGAGTAAAGCGGCCAAAGCAATCAAAAATTTGGTCGAAGAAGAGAATATCGATCTCCTCGTAATTGGCGCCTATGGTCATTCCCGCTTAAGAGAGCAAATATTGGGCGGCGTAACGGAATACACGCTTAAAAACCTTCCCTGCCCCGTATTACTATCAAACTAATCAGGAGTTTTCCATGACGCGTCCTATTAAAACAATCCTCGTTTCCCTGAACGAAAATCAATATTTTGAAAATAACATGGCCATGGCAACGCAAATTGCGCGGGAGTATGATAGTCATATTATCGGACTTTACGTCATTCCATCAGTCATAGTCTACGCAGCACCATATGGATATGGCGGACCCATAAATTTTACCGAAATGAACCGCTATTACCGTTCGCAAGCGAGCGGAGTTGAGGATAAATTTAATGACTATGTTGGGAAGGAAAACCTTAATGCCGAGTGGCGGTGCGTGAAGTCTTTGGGGAATTTCGTTAGCGACGCGATTATCGAGCATGGCCGTGAAGCTGACTTAATTATTTTGGGGGACGATAATTCCGTAAAAAGTGATTTACAGTTCGAAGGTCGCATTGTCCAAGATACTGGTCGCCCAGTACTGATTGTTCCCAACACGGTAGATCAGGATTATCGCTTCAAGAAAGCTATTATCGGCTGGGATGGCTCACGCGAAGCCGCGCGCGCTGCCTTTGACGCCATACCGCTTTTGAAAATGAGCGCGAAAGCAGAGGTGACGTGTTTTAATGCCCACAAAGAGAGGGAGATATCAGGAGATGTACCTGGTTCTGAGCTGGCAAACTCTCTTGCCCGGTATGATATTAATGCCGAAGCCGTTTGCGAAAAAACACGGAAATCTGTGGGTCAAGCTCTTATGGACCGCGCGGAGACAGGCGACCTCTTAGTGATTGGGGCCTATGGCCACTCACGATTACGCGAAGATATTTTTGGCGGGGTTACAAATAAAGCCCTGACAAACATGCCCTGTCCCGTTTTGATGTCGAATTAGGAGACGAGAATGAAAAAAATTAGATTAGAACTCGCGAGAAATGAAGGCTTCCCTAATGGTAGCTCGGAACATGGATATGAGCTCTTGGCCCCTTTGGATGATCGCAACCACCTTGATCACGTCACATGGCGCAAAGTCCGGGACAAATGCCGCGTAGTACGTTTTTGGGGTAACCAGGAGCATCAAGTCGGCCATCTAATCCATAATCAAGGCGGCACTTGGGCTTTTCACTATGATATAAAGGGCGAAGATTCAGCCGATGACCGAGGGTACAAATTTCATACAGAACCTTTCATCCAAGGTGAGTATATTTCCATATTGGAGGCCGATGGCGACGAAATGATATACCAGGTCGTTTCTGTTCAAGACATTAAAGACTAAACAGCGTAGAATGCCGCTCAATGGAAGTACTCGCGCAGATATCTTGGGATAGGCTTCTTCCATTCATAATTGCCTGTATCGTCATTGAGAGCACCCCTGGCCCCAATATGGCCTTCTTAACAATTGTTAGTGCCACCAAGGGCAGACGGTTTGGATTCGCCATGGTGCTGGGCATTGCATTGGGTCTTCTAATAATTGGCTTCGCGGCGGCCGCCGGACTGGCAGCGACCATCTCAAATTCCGAAGTTCTCTACCAAACGCTTCGGTTCGGAGGCGTCGCTTATCTATTGTGGCTCGCTTATGAAGAATGGCGAGACGCCGACGGTGACCTAAGCGCCGTCAGGGAGAAAGAGCAAAGTCGATTATCATATTTTCAACACGGATTAGTCGTAAACATACTGAACCCCAAGGCCGGCGTGTTTTATGTCACGATCTTACCGAATTTCATCAATCCCGATGACATTGTATTGCCTCAGGCAATTACCCTGACACTGATTTCTGTCGCAATTGCGACCATTGCGCATGTGCTGATTGTGCTCTTCGCTAGCCTACTCAGGCCCCTACTAGATAATCCGAAACGTAAGCGCTTAGTGAGGCGGACCTTAAGCGGTATGTTAGCCGCGATTGCCCTCTGGTTCGGAATTACTAGCTAACCGAACTTACAAAACTTTAGAGTGGGAATTATTGTTCAAGCGCGGCCTGACTGTGACTAGCTAAATACCTTTAGAGCCATATACTTCCATTTGTTTTAATGAGCGCTCTAGCTGCTGCCGGCTTTTTTTGTGCACTTCGCCAATCAAAGTTGTTTTAACCGGATCGATACCGCAAAATTTTAGAATATTCCGTTCCAGGTTTTTGACAGAATGAGCACCATAAAAATGTTTATATACAAGTGTATTTGTCGCCATCGTCACAACGATGCGCGCTGATCGCCCGACAAGTAGCCGATCCCACATCTCGCCTGGCTCAGATTCTACATAAGAGAGACCTGGGCGTAAAACTTGTTCAAGGAAACCCTTAAGCATTGCCGGCATGGTCCCAAGCCATATTGGATAAAATAGAGCCCAATGCTCTGCCCACAGCAAATCATTTTGGGCCTCCGCCAATTCTGCGGGTAAGGGATCGTTTTCCCATTCCATTTTGTTCCGAATAAGCGGGAATTCCAACTGACCCACATTTACAATTCGAACGTCATGTCCCGCCGCCACCGCCGCTTCATAATATGCCTCAGACAAAGCATGACACAAATGATGACTACCCCCATCGGGATGCCCTTGAATTACGGCTATACGTTCTGCCATCGAACTCTCCTTATTGCGGGCTCTATAAACGCCGCAATCAAGGTTACTGTTCTTGACCACAATCAATTTTTTGTAATTCTACAGCTTGCCTTCCCCCGTGAAATTTAAATTACGGAAAATTGACTTTGGTCAATTTTTTTCCGAAGCATTCAGCCAGATTGCAAACGTTACTTTGAGGAGCGCTTGAAGACAGATGAATAGACGCAGTTCTTCTGCAATTATAATCTGGATATCATAGTTGCTAAGAGACGAAGATAACAAGGTTTGAGACTTGTTAAACGCGGAAAGGCTTAACCCCAGCCCGTGGGTAACAGGTCTCAGACTCTTCTAGCCTAGCTGGCGGGATTTTGGATGTACGAGAATGCCAAAAATTATTAAAAGGCATCTCCGAATTGTATTACACTAACCCTCAAAAGATGGGGTTAAAAACAATCCGGAGTTTTATGCCTTTAAACGAGAGTGATTAACGCTGAACGCGCCCTGATCCATCACCACCCATTAGGGCTTCGACTTCAGACTTATTAACTCGGTTAAAGTCGCCAAGAATAGAGTGTTTAAGCGCGCTGCCGGCAACCGCGAATTCGAGGCTCTTTTGGCGATCTTCATAAAGATTCAATCCCGCAATAAATGCAGATGCGAAACTATCTCCACCGCCGACGCGGTCAACGATATCAGTGAGTTCATACTTTTTGGAAAGAAGGAACCCGTTCTCGCGGTCGCGCATACAGGCTGACCAACCATTGATATTAGCGTTTACAGCGGCGCGAAGTGTGATGGCAATCGTGCTCATGCCTGGATAAATATCCAAGACTTTCTGCGAAAGTTCCTCATACTTACTCGTATCCAAATGGCCGCTTCCGCTTTCAACATCCACATCTACAGAAATACCTAGCGACTTCTGGCAATCTTCTTCATTGGCGATACCAACGTCGACATGCTTGACAAGATCACGCATGACCTCTGGCGCGGTCTTTCCGTACTTCCAGAGTTTTCCGCGGAAATTAAAGTCGCATGACACAGTCACGCCAGCCTTTTGAGCTTCTTTCACGCATTCAAGACTCAAGTCGGCTGACCCTTGTGACAAGGCTGGAGTAATACCTGTAATATGAAGCCACTTTGCGCCTTTGAAGATTGTTGGCCAGTCGAAGTCGCCAACTCTTGCCTCGCAAATAGAGGACGCTGCTCGGTCATAGATAACTTTGGACGGTCGTTGGTTCGCACCTGTTTCAAGATAATAAATGCCAACTCGGTCACCTTGACGCTTAACATTAGAGGTATCTACCCCCAAGGCGCGAAGTGAATTAATCGCATTTTGTCCAATGTCATTATCTGGCAGCGCAGAAATAAAGCCTGCATTAAATCCATAATTGGACAAAGATACGGCTACGTTGGCTTCACCGCCGCCGAAAGTTGCTTCGAAGGCTGGGCTTTGAAAAAAGCGCTCATATCCATTCGTGCGAAGGCGGAGCATAATCTCGCCAAAACTGAGAAAGTCAGTCATTTTATTTTTCCATTTATGATTGCGCGATTACTATCGCGTCTTTTGCTAGTTGGGTAATTGCTCCAAAATCCCCAGATTCTATGGAGTCTTTTGGTGTCAGCCATGAGCCGCCGCAGGCCAGAACGGCTGGGACGTTTAGATATTCGTTTAAATTTGCGGGATTAACGCCACCAGTTGGCATGAACCGAACGTCACGGAAAACCGATGACAAAGCCTTCAGAATTTTCGGCCCGCCTACCAATGATGCCGGGAATAACTTTACAGTTCGCAAGCCCATATTCCAAGCTTGTTGAAGCTCAGTAGCGGTCGCGATACCAGGAAGAATAGGAATGTTTGCATCCTTCGCGACCTTTACAGAAGCCGCATCCAAACCAGGCGAGACTATGAAGCTAGCACCTCGGCGAATAACCTCTTGAGATTGATCAGCGCTTAGAACCGTCCCAGCACCGACATGGGCGTTAGGGAATTCTTTTGCGATGGCCTCAAGACAGTCAAGCGCAGCGTCTGTACGCAGGACGACTTCGAGCACATCAAGACCACCCTCGAGTAAAGCTTCAGAAATTTTTAAAGCCGTTTTAGGGTCATCGGACTGAACAAGCGGCACAACCCGTTTGTTTTCTAGAGATTTAATAAGTTTATCTGACATATCTTCTTTTACTCACAAAACTAAGGCGCCAAAAATTTGGCGCCATAAAATACTCACTATATACAGGATTTACTTTTTAAGTTTAACGAAATAATCGAAAATTTCGGGAACGTTACCGTCACCCATGCCTGCATCCACAGCGGCCTGAAGGCTTTTGGAGGTTGCTTCAGCCACAAGTGATTGAGATCCCAAATCAGAGACCATTTGGGCAAAATATCCAAGGTCTTTATTAGCGTTATTGATTGAGAACCCAAGATCACTAACACCGTCCACGGCGTAGTTTTTACAGAACTTCATGAAAGGTGAATTTGATGGTCCTGCGGACATGATATCGTAAAGCTGTTGACGATCTACGCCCGCAAGTTTAGCCGCGGCGAAAGCTTGCGACATAGCTGTAACAGTTGTCATTCCCATGAAGTTGTTAATCAACTTAGTTGTGTGTCCCGCACCGAGCGCACCCAGATAAAATACGTTTTCGCCCTGCTCTTTTAACATTGGCTCATATTTATCAAAAGTCGCTTTGTCCCCAGCCGCCATGATATTCAGCAAACCATCTTTAGCATGCGCGGGTGTGCGGCCCAAAGGCGCGTCAATCATGCCAACACCTTTCTTCGCAAGGTCCGCACCAATTTTTTTAGTTGAAGCAGGAATTGACGTCCCGAAATCAATAAGGACAGAACCTTCTTTGATGCCCGCGAGAATTCCATCTTCGCCGTAGACGATCTTTTCGACAACTGCAGACGTCGTCAGGCAGAGCTCAACGATGTCTGACTTTTCAGCAAGTTCTTTGGGCGAGCTTGCCTGCGTTGCATTTCCGCGCGCTAAGACGGCATCAACTGCATCTTGGTTAAGATCCATGACGATGACTTCAAAGCCGCGCTTTTGAAGGTTTTCAACCATGTTTCCGCCCATAAGGCCAAGTCCGATAAATCCTATGACTGGTTTTGACATTTTTATTTTCCTGTAATTATTTGGATAAAGTTAAAGTTAAAGTTAGCCCGCCTTTGAGCCACGGGGTTTAAGAGGTTCAATTTTTGGTATTAAAATCCAGACACTTAGAACTGCTAAGACAGCGAGAGCCACGCCAATGATGAAGGCAGGCATATAGCTCTCTTTAGTAATAATTGGCACGACCCAAACCAATAATGCCGCAGCGAGCTTAGCAGCTGTCCCTGCATAACCCGCCAGTGAACCCACAGCTTTAGTACTGTAAAGGTCACTTGGAAGTGTTTGCACGTTCCCAATGGCCGTTTGGAACCCAAACAGAATGATAGCCATAATTAGTACCGCTAAGATGGGTGTTGAAGCGACCGACATTGCTAGCAAAGCTGGAACCATAATCGCTGCGCCTAACGTAATTATAAATTTACGTGTCTTATTCACTGTCCACCCATTACCAAGGCGGTTTTGAGCAAGTAATCCTCCGAACCAAGCGCCAAACATTGCGCCTACATAGGGCACCCAAGCATAGAGGCCGAGTTCTTTGACGTTGAACCCAAAGCTATCGATCAGGTAAATCGGAATCCATGCAACGAACAACCACCAAATCGGATCGATAAACATAGCAGGCAGAATGGCGCCCCAGGTTTCTTTACGTCCAAGCATCTCGGCTGTTGAAGGATTATAGTCAGATTGCTCTTCGCCATCATCAGTTTTCACAAGTTGCCCAGAGAGAATATAGTCCCGTTCTTTTGGGTCGAGCCAGGGATGGTCCTCAGGCTTAGCTTTGTAAATAATAAGCCAAGGGATGAGCCATAATAAACCAATCACACCAATGACTATAAATATTGCTTTCCAACCCAAGAAGGCTGCTAATAGCGCCAAAATAATTGGAGACAAAATACCACCGATTGCAGCACCTGAATTAAAGATTCCTTGTGCAAGAGCTCGTTCTTTAACAGGGAACCATTCAGCATTCGCTTTCGAGGCGCCAGGCCAGTTACCTGCCTCAGCAGCACCTAGCAAGACCCGGAAGATCTGAAAGGTGAGTACGCTGGAGCCAAAGGCATGAAGCGCAGTCGCAATGGACCAAACACCAATTGAGAGAACAAAACCTATGCGAGTTCCAAGCCAATCAAAAATCTTACCAAAAATGGTTTGACCAAACGCATATGCTAGAACGAAGACCCCGAAAATATTGGCATAGTCTTGATTTGAAAAGCCAAATTCAGCTTTAATCTCGGGCCATAGAATTCCCAATGCGCCTCGGTCAATGTAATTAATAACGGTTGCAAGTGCAACAAGACCAACAACGGCCCATCGTAAATTCCCCTTCATCATGACGTTTCCCCTCCTGGCTTTTCGCCTTTATAATAATTTTCGAAAAAGTCTTCACGGATAGGCGTGAACATATCCAACAACACGCCGGCCTCAATGCATATCGCGCCGTGCATGACGTGCGGTAACATAAGGAAGCTATCGCCGGCCTTTAGGCGCTTAGTTTCCTCGCCAACGGTTACGTCAAAAACGCCGCTTTCTACATAGGCAATTTGGCTGTGATAATGTTGGTGCATATAACCTTCGGCCCCAGTTTCAAAGGTCGCCTTTACCAACATAATATCATCGCTGTGACTTAGTATTTGGCGTTTAATCCCCGGATCCACATCCTCTTTGGCGATGTCTTTATCAAAAACGAATGTTGAACTTTGCATGCTTAATTCCCCGCAGTCTTATGTTTGTTGGATTGAAATAATTTGTAGGCACCCGTCCATGTGATGCTTTCGCCATTCACCTCAACAGTGTGCGTTAGCTCTGGATTCGGGTCGCCCGCCAATCCAAGACCGACGATGTCACCTTGCTTAGTCTCGATTTGAATGAACTCGTCTGCGCCGCCTTCAAAATGACCAATGGCTTTCACCTGGCTGTGACTTCCTAATGTATATTCAACAGTCGGATTATAATCCCCGTGAGGTTCAATAACAGACACAAAAGAAACACCGTCATTTGTGATGGCTCTCAACATGAACCCTGGCTCATTCCGCAAGTTGAAATTTGGATCATTCGCGCCGACCTGCGTGAAGACAACTTTGGTTCCCTTTGGAACAGACGAAGACACCGAATAGAATTTCTTATCAAGTAGCCATGTAACCTGAGATAGACCATCCACAGGATTCGCTTCGGCAACTTTCCAGAGATATTGATATCCGTTCTTTGCCCCTAGAGGAGCTCTCGCGAGCGGGTCCGCTTGCACATCAAAATTCGTCTCCACCAAATGTCCATTATAGTGGAACGGAAGATCGTAACGATGAGACCCGTCCGCATGCGCTTCGGTCAAATCAACAATTACCGGCCCATCAAATGCCGCATCGTCAATTATCGCAACTGTCCGACCTAATTTTACATCATCATAGGCCGTATCTATCTCTGCCGTCGTTACCTTAAGATTATCGGTGACAACAAACTCGCCCAGAACAGGCGCATTTTTGTTACCAACCTCAACATCGCTATCAAAATGACTTGTTTCATCAACGACGAGCGCATTGTGGGCAACGGTCTGCTTTGCATAAGCATTATTCTCAGGAAGGTAATGCCCCCCATATTTGGCTTCGACATTTAGAAAACGGGCCGCGCCGTAGTCGCGTAAAATTTCGTGACCAGCATCGAAGACTAACAATGCTAGCTTATCGAAATGACCGTGACCTAATCCTTGCGATGTATTCTTTGCCACTACAGCTAGTCCATTGGGGTCAGCCGAAGCCCGCAAGATATCAAGTGCGCCTTCATTTCCTTCTTCGCCATCTCCCAAGCGCATAGATTTATAATCAAAAGGCGTTGCCTTTCCCGCAGCAATATCTTGCGACAATTTACGGCTTTCCGGCGTTAAAACGAAAGTGTCCTGCTCCTTAGCAATCGACAATAGACCTGTATCACCCGTCAGCTCATAGGCGATTGCCACGCCATGAAGCAATTCATTCGTTTTAATACCTTTTTCCTTAATCGCATCATTTATCGGAAAAAAGAGACCACCATAATTTTGATGAATGGTCGTGTAGATAGCTTTTTTAAGAATGCCGTCGCGCTGCTCGAATATTTTGAGTTCAGGGTTATTTTTCTGAACAGCTTGAGCGAAAATGACAAACGGCTTCAACGCAAAACGCTGATAATATGGCCCTTCATTGTAATACCCATCCGGGGAGAACAGCTTATCCATTTGCTTAAGAAAGCCAGCCTCACCCGACTTATCTAACCCATTCAGGGCTTGCTCAACATAATCCTCATCACCAATGGCATATCCCGTCAATCCGACAGCAGCCGTCGCCCATGTTCCATGATTGTGTACTTTATTGAATGTTTCCGGAGAACCGTCAGATAAAAATTCTGACATGTTCCGCAATAGGTCTGTTTCGATTTTGGCCCGATGCTCATCCGATAGCGTATCTTTTATCGCTCCGTAGCTTTGCGAAACATGCAAAAGCCACATACTCTCATTGAGATTTTGCCAGAACATACGCCCTGGCGATTGCTCTTTCTTTGCCGGATGCAATTCCCAAGACGGATAAACTTCTGCGTAAGCCAGCATCAACTTACCGGCGAAATCTGCATATCTCTCTTCGCCTGTTAACGTGTAGAGTTGTCCTGCATCATAAATCAGTGCTGCATTCGCTTTGTGAACCTCATGGGTATAGCCGCCGCCCGGATCTTTGGGGAATGGGATATTGAAGTCCTTGTCCAACTGGGCATCAAGGCGCTTTTCGGCGGCCTCTTGCGTGAGCGCGTAGCCACCCTGATCAACAACAGCTTCTTGTGCCGATTTCTGAGGCTGCGGCTCGCCTTCAACGGCATCAATACCCTGACAGGCCATCAAACTAACCGCGAGGGCAACGGACGAAACAATTTTAATAGCAGAGCGCATTATCGGTTCAGCCCCTCATTATCAACTATCACCGCAGTCGGCTCGAGTCCGCTGTTGAGCTCAAACACGCGCGGCGCAGCGGTTTGAACAAACGTGTTTTCAAAAATTTTCGTTTTAGGCTCACTCACCGTATGATTGACAAGAAAAGGCGCACTATTCTCAAATTTATTTTTGGAGATATTCGTCACCTGAACACCATGCAAATGAATCGATGCTTTGGATTTATTACGTGGCCCTGCCCCAACATTTGAAAGGGCAGAATCCGTCATATTGAAATGCGGGCCAAAGGTACTTTCGTCGCGACCACCCCTGTAATAATCGACCAAAGCTCCCTCGACATCCTTAAAAGTGGAGTTCTCTATCGTCAAATATTCAGCGTTATAGATTCCATAATCTTCGCCTTCCGTGTCGAGCTTCAAAATAGCTCCGGAAACCGTCTGAAAACTTGAGTCCTTGATGAGTATATTATCTGCAAAGGTTCCCTTAGCGCCCGCAATCACATTGAAAGATTGGTTCACGTCAAGGTCGGAAAAATTAGTGTCAATAACTTCAAGACGATAATTTTGGAGCATCGCATAAGGCGAAGTTCTAATTACAGCATTTCCTTTATAATCAGGCGCATCTTTGCCCGAGATATCCAAACCAATAACTTGGAGACTTCCCCCGTCTAATATTTCGAACAATGCCGATCGTTCAAAACTTAGGTTAACCTTACCTTGCGCCTTAAACGTCAACGGCTTGTTCACTTTCAAAAATTTGCCGACGACATAATCTCCGGGGCGCATGGAAATTATGTCGCCCGCTTCTGCTGACTGGACAGCAGCAAACAAAGCTCCCTCATCAGAATTCACCGAAATTGTTTTGCCAGACTGAAACGCAACGACGGGTTCAGTTTTCGGATACCAAGACACACCGGTCGCTTCTTTCGTCGTCACCACCAGCTCACGACTAGCTCCAGCACTGACACCTGCTTGCGGGTACATCAGGCCATTTTTCGCACGCGACATCGTGATAGCCTCGCGAGAAAACCCGCTCGCAAATTTAGGCGGATCCATAGAACCGAGAACATTTCCCTTAAAATCAATCCCCGACATATCATCATAAATTGTGAACACATCGCGGCCATCATCGTTGAAAATCAAATTACTTTCAAAACGGGTATCGCTTGGAGGGCCGCTACGCTCCTCATCGCTGCCCGCGCCAAGCTGAACATTGTCACTATTCATCAAAGTGTTATCTTCTATGAGCGCACCAATAACTGGGTCGTAGCGATTAATCGGTCCATTGGGCACGCCGTTCATAACAACGAGCGCACCGCCGAAGCGAGTCCCCTTCAGGCCTTCCATGTAGTTATTGCGAACAGTTTGCCTCGCATTAATAACACGGATACCGCCGGTATGATCAACGTCATTCCCAAAGAAAACATTCCCTTCAACCAGCGTATCGTTCCCATGACGCATAGTGAGCGTACCGCGAGATTCGAAAAAAGTGTTATTCAGAATTTTGTTATTGCCTGACTTACTCGATATGATTTCAAGCTCGCCATCACATCGATCAAAATAGTTATTTTCGACTGTAGTAAATGAATCTGATCGTGAGAAATGACTTGTCCCAATTCTTAGCGTTTCCCCGCCATTGGAACCCAAAATAGGCCTTGGCCCGAAATAATTGTGATCTATGCGGTGATAATTTTCTCGGCTTTCTTCGGTATTCATCCGGACAGCCATAGTCACGCCTTTATTGCGCTTCCCCACCAGATGGTTGTGATCAAACCGGTTATTCTTGCCATACATCATGACCCAAAAGTCGACTTCGTAGCGTTCAGGCTGATTGTAATTATCAATAACGACCTCAGTCACACGTGAATTATAGGCGAGGTTTTCCTTATTCTCACGAAAGGAAACCACTTCCTTCGTAGGCGTGTAGCCATTTTTGAAAACCAAGCCCGAGACCTCCAGATACTCCCCGGCAATCCGTAAGTTTGACTGCCCAGAAAGGATAACTTTACCCTTCGTCTCAGCCGTTAATGTAATTGGATTGCCTTCTTCGCCCTTACCTGTGAATAAGATTTCAAAATCTTCCCACGTGCCATTTGCTAATTTTATGACATCCCCAGCCTTGGCATTCTTCACAGCATCTTTGAAGGCAGCTTGGTCTTTCACAAGAATTGCGCCCGCCGCCTCGACGGAGACC
Organism: Hellea sp.; assembly: GCA_020629875.1. Lineage (GTDB taxonomy): Bacteria > Pseudomonadota > Alphaproteobacteria > Caulobacterales > Maricaulaceae > Hellea. Next base: position 151 of record JAHDCL010000021.1, on the reverse strand, counting down.
TCCGCACCCTGTTCTTGTTTACGCGGAGCCTCTGCTGCAGGCGAACATGCCGACAACATTAAGCTCAAAGCCAAGGGCAAAGTTTTCACGGCGATATCGCCAAATTTAAGAGCTGCAGATGATTTTAACACTCAGTCACCGATTCCATATT
>JAHDCL010000020.1:14806-37323 GCA_020629875.1 Hellea sp. | reverse complement strand
CGTAAGGTTGTCAAATACACCGCCTAATTTATCGCCGAGTGCCTCGAACATTGTTTTCCTTTGTCATCCGAAACCTTGTGGTTTCGGCTCTTCGTTTAAATCGATACACCGTATTGATTTATATGCTCCGCATAGCACTACAAGCCCCAGTGAACGATAACGTCGACTGGAGGACCCCGCCTGCATCATCTCTATTGAGGATCGCACAGGTCAGAGCGCAGGTTAAAACTGCGCGGATTTGGGCGGCGTATAAGCGGCAGAAATAAGACTGTCAATAGTTTGTGAACGGCGAGACTCCGGTCTGAAAACCGAAAACTACTTGGATATTGCGTTTTTGTCGGGCAATCATATAGCAGCTTAAGTGGAGGGGATAAATGAAACGGCTACTTATCTTAGCGCTTATAGCGTTTAGTACCTTAGCCGCTTGCCAACAGGCAGGAATGTTGAAATCGGATGCTTCAATATTTGAGACCCCTGAACGCGTATCAGAAGACGCAATTTATGCTGAATCTGAACTCATCACATTGCGTTCGCCCAATTTCACGTTACAGGCCAACATATCCCCAGAATTAGGGAAGGCCCTGTTGCAAGACTTAGAAAAACTACGCACGGCGTTGCGAGATGTTTACAACGTTAACCCTAAAGCTCCTGATATCCACCTCGATATCTTAGTTGTTGATGACCTCGAAGACTTTCTAGCCTTCGCGCCAGGTGAGTCATCCGCTGCATTTTACAGTCAAAGTGCCTTAGGCCCCAAAATTGTTATCAATGCTTCTGATACACTCTGGGACTCCAATGATTTGTGGGAAGTTTTATATCATGAGTATGCCCATCATTTTAATGCCACATACTTAAACTATAAAACGCCTCTCTGGCTAAATGAGGGAATGGCGAGTTATGCTGAAAGCTTTAGGGTAACTGGGGCCGATACATATGAGTTCGGGCATATTGATAAGAATACCTATGAATTATTACGGCAAAATTTAAAGGATTGGTCTCAGACAGATCAATTGATAGCTGAATTAAAAAAATATCCTATCATTAATGGCTATTACGGAGAAAAAGCACAAAAGCGGCAGGCCTTTTATTACGCACAATCTTGGCTTTTAGCTTATTGGATGCATCATACCGATATAGGACGTAAAACACATATAGATTTAATTAAACGACTAGATAGAGGTGAAAATATACGCCCGGCTTTTCCTGATAACATTCATGACATTTTACAGGACTATCTACGAAACCTGAATCCAGCACCCACGTTACACAAGAGTGAAGACCCCAACCTTTTTCAAGATGTTCCTATAGATAAAAAGCCCCTTTCTGAACTGGAAATGGCCGCGCAATTATACTTACAAGTCTCACAAGATGGCGGCGGTGAAACCTATCTTGCAACATTATCAAAGTTAAGAAATAAGCTGGAAGAAGACACTCTTTATAAGCCTTACATAACTGCTATTCGAAGCCTAAAGCTCTATCAATTTAAACGCTATGTGGCGGCGCGGCAGTTAATGAATGATGCCGCGCGTCAGAAAAAAACTGACCCGAATCTACAACGTTTAAATGCTATTTTTAACATCACCATGATACCGGATTTTTCTAAGGTCCCTAAGTTCGATGCTCAAGATTTACGCACACATAAAGCTCATATTGATAAAGCTATAGAACGGGCTATCAATGTTCGAAGTGGTGATGTCGCTCTCGATCTGGAACGCCTTCATGCTCTAGGACGTTATTCGCAAGACCTTTCAGAAGAACAAAAACTATCTCTCGAAAGAGTTTTATCTTCTAATCACCATAAACGAAATCCGATTTTATCTCTTTCACTCGTCTACCCTCTCATTGCACAAAAAAACTTTGACGTGGCAGACGAAATTGTAAATCGCGCCACATTATGGGGAACTCCTAAAGACTTGAAAGACATCAAAGTTATGAAAGAAGATATTAGGCTTAACCGAAAATATGCTGAATCTAATGACTGAGCACAGCCATTAAAAAAGGCCCCGCAATGCAGGGCCTTTTCTAAATTTATGAAAGCTTTGGATTTAAGCTTTAACCGTATGCGGCGCAGAAGCGTGCTTTTTAGCTGTTTCTACAATCAACTTGAACGCTTCCGGCTCGTTACCGGCCATATCTGCGAGGACTTTACGGTCGAGCTCGATACCGGCTTTGTTGATACCGTCCATGAAACGACCATATGTCATGCCGTGCTCACGCACAGCCGCATTGATACGTTGGATCCAAAGAGCGCGGAACTGGCGCTTTTTCAGCTTACGGCCGATATAAGCATATTGACCAGCCTTCTCGACAGCTTGGTTAGCAATACGGAAGGTGTTTTTACGGCGGCCGCGGTAACCCTTGGCTGCGTCGATAACTTTTTTGTGGCGGGCGTGCTTAGTGACACCGCGTTTTACACGTGACATGTCTCGCTCCTATTTCTTCTTAAGGCCGTTTGGCAGGTATTTTTTACGAATGACGCGCGCATCGCATTCAGACAGCACAGTTGTACCGCGTAATTTACGAATTTGGTCATTGGTACGCTTGATCATACCGTGGCGTTTGCCGGCTTGTCCGGCTTTCACCTTACCACTGGCCGTCAGTTTGAAGCGCTTTTTAGCGCCTGACTTGGTCTTCATTTTTGGCATTTCGGTCTCCTAATTATGGCCCCGCGGCGAAGAAACCGCTTGGCTGCCTTTCGAGCGGATAGGCATGCCTTTAGCCTATATCGCTACGTCCCTCTCATGAGAGATGGGGGCGTTTAGACAAAACGCCCTGTTAATGCAAGCCCTGAAGCTGTGAAAATGACTCTGGAACTACTGTCCTATTGGAGAGAGAAGTTCCGGCGCGGTTACGAGCTGGCGCACGCCGTGGGATTTCTTCTCGTTAAAGACATTGCCTTGCTCGGCCCAGCGGTGAAGCGAGCTTATATCCACGCGGGCACATTTCGGGCGCACGCTCCATGTGACGTTAAGGGGTGAACATTTTGACTGCGTGTAGCTGGGGCCAGTCGTTGAACCACGGAAAACGACTGGCGTGCCCGTATCAGAGGGAATGGAGCCGGGCTGGTGCATACCATTCGCCGCCTTACCTTTGTAATCCATTGTTGTGAAATCCAGTGCATTTTTGGGGTCGTTCACCACAAGGAAAACCTGCGCCTCAACCCGCAATAAGGGGTCCGTACAGCTATCCGATAAACAGGAGCCCAGACCTTCCCCGGGTTCAATATCACAAGATGTATGCACCCAATGGACTTCAATCGTATCGCCCGGCTTGACCTTACCAAAGGCCCCATTCCCGCCAGAGGGATCTTTTAATTCCGCGGCAGTCAAATCTTTGGCATCATTACATGCATAGCCGCCATAATCTGAATTATTCACAAAAACGCTGAAACCCGGTCCTTTATGCTCAGCGTTTGTATGGGTGTGAATGTTGCAAAGGTTCATCTCTGTTGAGACTGGCGCCATGGCAAATTCCATAAGGTTCTTACCGGAAGCATTGGCAATATCACGAGGCGTTTGCGGCCCCATATCCACACACAAATCTGTTTTCGACGCCGCCACCGTATCTTTTATCACTTCTTTGACAGCTTCTGGTGCCTCTCTCACTTCGACTTTTGGTTCAGAAGAACAGGCCGCCAGTGATAACGCCGCCGCTGTTAGACACAAAATTGATTTACGCATTAGAAATCTCCCCTAAAATTTAGTCATCGTTTTTACGATTATTCCGCTATATTAGATGCATATTTTCAAGATGTATATTCTAATCCGGCTCGACATCGATCTAGCATTCCTACTTGCATTCAGGCCTGACAGCTTTAAAGCCCCGCTCCATGTTGACGATTTCAAATTTGGATTACCGCATTCAAGGGCGCGCTTTGTTCTCAGGTGCCTCTGCTCAGATAGCCGCTGGCTGGAAAGTCGGGCTTATTGGGCGCAATGGTACGGGTAAATCCACCCTGCTCCGCCTTATCCGCGAAGAAGTGACAGAGCCCAGCGGAGACGATTCCATTCGCATGAATAAGGGCGCTAAACTCGGCTGGGTCGCGCAAGAGGTCGAGGCCAATGATGATACGATTATGGATGTCGTCTTAGCCGCCGATACGGAACGCGCAGCGCTGATGGCGGCCTCCGAAACTGAGACCGACCCGGATAAGCTCGGCGATATTTACACGCGCTTAACAGATATTGACGCCTGGAACGCAGATACGCGCGCCGCCAAAGTCTTAAACGGACTTGGTTTTTCCGATGAAGATTTTTACCGCGCAACCAAAGAGTTCTCGGGCGGGTGGCGAATGCGCGCGGCCATTGCAGGTGTGCTCGTTTCTGAACCTGATGTGCTTCTGCTTGATGAGCCGACAAACTATCTCGATCTTGAAGGGGCCGTCTGGCTTGAGGGGTACTTAAAGAAGTATCCGCATACCGTTATTATGGTCTCGCATGACCGCGAAATGCTTAATCGTAGCGTCACCCATACGCTTGCGCTGGAACATCAAAAACTCACCGTAACCTCGGGCGGTTATGATGACTGGATGAAAATGCAGGCGATTAAAAATGCGCAACTTGAAAGCCAAAAAGCCAAGCAAGATGCTGACCGCGCCCATCTTCAAGCTTTCGTGGACCGCTTTAAGGCCAAAGCGTCCAAAGCCCGCCAAGCGCAGTCCCGCGTGAAGATGCTCGAAAAGATGCAGGAAATTACTATACCGCTAGCTGAACGCACAGTCCCCTTTAAATTCCCCGGGCCAAAGGAAAAACTCGCTCCGCCTATGCTCGAAATTGAGAAAGCCAATCTTGGCTATGGCGATGACGCGGTTATCCTCAAAGATGTCACGCTGCGCCTTGATCCTGATGACCGCATCGCCATTATCGGTGCCAATGGCCAAGGCAAGACAACGCTCGTCAAATCCATCGCCGAGCGGCTGCCCCTGATGAGCGGAGAGCGAAAAGCCCCCAAAGCCATTCGCATTGGCTATTTCTCGCAAGACCAACTTGATGAACTGACCGAAGGCGATTCTGTGCTCAATCATGTTGCCCGCGCGCTGCCCAAAGACACCTCGGAATCAAAAGTACGCGCTACTGCCGCGAGCATGGGTTTCGCCTATGAAAAGGTCAGCACCAATGTCGAGAAACTTTCAGGCGGAGAGAAAGTGCGCCTGCTGCTCGGTCTTATGGCAATTGAAAGGCCGCATGTGCTGATCCTCGACGAGCCGACGTCACACTTAGACATCGATAGCCGCGAAGCACTGATTTATGCCCTAAACGACTTTCCTGGCGCGGTACTGCTGATTACCCATGATGTTTATCTCGCCGAAGCGACTGCCGACCGCCTGTGGCTCGTCAATAAAGGCAAAGCCAAACGCTATGATGGCGACCTGAAAGATTATCGCAAATTAGTGATGGCAGCGGATAGAGGTTAGGCTGACGTCTGCGCTCTTGTGTCTTCTGGCGGGGCACTAACACCCTCTCTAAAAAAGGGTAATGCCTCATGATGACAAGAAACCTCTGGAAGTCATTTATAACTCAGTTTGTCCTGTTTGCGACGCAGGTATCTGCCGCTTTAAAAAAAAGGTCAATCCAGATCACGGCCACTATGTGTGGCTAGATATCAACACTGCGCCCTACCGCTTATCCGAATATGGCATTAGCATCGATGATGTTCGCCTCAAACTACACGCGATTGATCGAGAGGGGAATTTACGCGTGGGTATGGAGGCCGTAACGGCAATATTCTCCGAAACCCCGAATTATCGATGGTTAGCATTCTTAGCCAGAGTGCCCCTTTTAAAACAAATTGCATCCCAACTTTATAATGCGACAGCCTTCATGCTCTACAGGTGGAACACATCAAAGGGACGTTGGTAACGAAACACGCCGCTCAAAATTATATGCAACAAATTGCATAATATACCCCCTCATGCTCTTGTTTTCTGCGCTTATCTATCGCATATGCAAGCCACATGTATAGATTTAGACACTCCCCCAAAATTTGGAGAACCCTATGAAAGTCCTTGTCCCCGTCAAGCGCGTGCTTGATTACAACGTGAAGGCCCGTGTTAAATCGGACCAATCCGGCGTTGATCTGGCCAATGTTAAAATGTCCATGAACCCGTTTGACGAGATTTCCGTTGAACAGGCCGTGAAGATGAAAGAAAGCGGCGCGGCCACAGAAGCTGTGGTTGTTTCCATTGGCCCCGCAAAAGCACAAGAAACAATCCGTACTGGCCTCGCCATGGGTATGGACCGTGGTATTCACGTCACAACAGATGAAGACCTCGAGCCGCTCGCGGTCGCAAAAATCCTCAAAGCGATTTGCGATGAAGAGGCGCCAGAACTGGTTATCCTCGGCAAACAAGCCATTGATAATGATTATGGCGCAACAGGCGGAATGCTCGCAGCGCTGATGGGCTGGCCGATTGGCTCTGCAGCAAACTCAATCGAGCAATCAGGTTCTGACCTCACCGTTGTCAAAGAAGTTGATGGTGGTTTGCAGACGGTGAAATTGCAGACACCTGCAATTGTCACAACTGACCTTCGCCTAAACGAGCCGCGTTATGCGTCTCTACCAAATATCATGAAAGCTAAGAAAAAGCCTATTGATGCCAAAACACCAAGCGATTACGGCGTTGATACAACACCGCGCCTTAAGACGCTGAAAGTCACAGAACCAGAGGCGCGTAAGGCCGGCATCAAAGTCGAAGACGCCGCGCAGCTTGTTGATAAACTTAAAAACGAAGCAGGAGTTATCTAATGGCTATTCTTGTTGTTGCTGAACACGATAATTCAGACCTTAAAGACGCAACGCATAAAGCGGTAACAGCCGCGGCCGCCATGGGAGGAGAAGTTGATGTTCTCGTGGCAGGTAAAGGCGTAAAAGATGTCTCTGCTGCCGCTGCGAAAATTTCTGGCGTGCGTAAAGTAATCGCCTGCGATCATGTGAGCCTCACGCGCCAACTCGCTGAAAGCATGGAAGAGGTCATCGTCCCGCTTATGGAAGGCTATGATGCTATTCTAGCGCCTGATACGACAACGCATAAAAATTACATGCCTCGCGTCGCGGCTAAGCTGGACGTACAACAAATCAGCTCCATCACAGGTGTTGAGAGCGCTGACACATTTGTACGCCCAATTTACGCGGGTAACGCTATGGCTACCGTTCAGTCCACAGACGCGAAAAAAGTCATCACGGTCCGCACCACAGCCTTTAACGCGGCTGAAGAAGGCGGCTCGGCTTCTGTTGAAACAATTGCTGATCCATCTGGACCATTCAAATCCGAATATGTTGGTGAAGAACTTTCCAAGTCTGATCGCCCTGAACTTACTGCGGCCAAAATTGTCATCTCTGGCGGACGTGGTATGGGCTCAGGCGAGAACTTCAAACTTATCGAAGGCATTGCTGATAAGCTTGGCGCCGCTATGGGTGCCTCGCGGGCAGCTGTTGATGCGGGCTTTGTCCCGAATGATTGGCAAGTCGGCCAGACAGGTAAAGCTGTTGCGCCCGCTCTTTATATTGCTGTCGGCATTTCCGGCGCCATCCAGCATTTGGCCGGCATGAAAGACAGTAAGGTCATCGCCGCCATCAACAAAGATGAAGAAGCTCCAATCTTCCAGGTCGCCGATTACGGATTAGTCGCTGACCTGTTCAAGGCGCTTCCAGAATTCGAAGCGGAATTGGCAAAGGTTGGTTATTAAATCCATCTTTGCAACCGCTGAACGGTTTATCTGCAAAGCAGGTTTTCAAAGAGGCTCTGCTTGATGCGATTTCACTGATATTTGAAAGACCCGCTCATTGTGGCGGGTTTTTTATTGGGTTTCAAATATCGGATCAAACCCTGCATAGATCATCCGCTTACCGTCAAAGGGCATTTCGCCCATGGCTTCAAAGCGTGGGTCTTTGACCATTTTTTCTTCCGCGGCATCGCAGGTTGCTTTGTCAGGCCATTCAATCCATGAGAAAACTACCGCTTCATGCGGCTCGGCGTTGACCGCCATTTTAAAATCAGTGACTTTTCCATCCGGCGTTGTTTCACTCCAGCTTTCGACTATGCGAACAGCCCCGTACTCCTGAAAAATTGCGCCCGATGCCTTCGCGACCTCAATATAAGCCGTCTTATTCGCCTTTGGGACAGGAATAATAAATCCTTGCACATAGCTCATATATATCTCCTCAATGATAATACACCTTATCAAGGAGGGAAGAAGAACTAAAGGTGACTAGCTCTTCTTATTTAGCCTCAACCAATCGCGTTTTGGCAGGCCGTAAAGCTGATCCATAAATTCGAGCTGCAGACCAATTGGGCGGCTATGGGGACTATTCCACATCATCGCGATTCCAGAGCGCTTTTCAGGGTCAAATAATACAAGGGCGCGGTAACCCTGAACCCCGCCGCGATGGCCAACCACCTTGTGCCCCGCATAATCATAAACGCGCCACCCCAAACCGTAATGCGCGTTCTCCAAGGCACCATATTTTCGGCGCAAAAAGCGTTGTTCGCGAGGCGTCTGAACACGGGGTGTTTGCATTTCGGAGATTATATTCTCAGAGAGTTTCTCTTCGGCCGGCATTTGCGCCATCATCCACTTGGCCAAATCTTTCACGGAGCTGTTCACACCCGCCGCCGCAGGAACGCGGTAATATGTTTCTTTGACGCGGCTTACGCGATTACCATAACGGCCATGCGGTCTGGCCCAAGATTTTGAGCGCTGTAATCCTTCAAGTGTTGTCGTAGCCGTTGTCATACCTAGGGGACCAAAGATGCGCTCTTGGACGACAGCTTTATATGGCAAGCCCGTGACCGTCTCGACAATCTCTGCTGACGCGTCATAAGCGGCATTTTGATAGGTGTGACATGTGCCTGGCTCGCACAAATATTTTAAGTCCTTAAGGGCGCGTCGGACCGTTTTTGCGCCCTTCCCGCCTTCGATACGGTTATCATATGCGTTGCGAACAATGCCCACACGATGAGACAGTAGATCTTCGATAGAAATTTGGGTCTCTGAAGCGGGTAATTCGAGAGAGGCAGCGTGAACTTTGGCGGGTTCGGCAAGAGTAAAATGCCCATCCTCTTCAAGCGATAACACTGTCGCAGCGGCCACTCCTTTGGAGACTGACGCCCAACGGAAAACTGTATCGGCTGTGACAAGCATATTTGAATCACGCTGAACCTCACCGTAGCCCTTAGCCCATGTCATTTTGCCCTCTTCGACAACAGCGACAGACAAGCCAACCATTTCCAATTGTTGCATGAGCTGGCCCGCACGCCGATCCAGCTCTTCTGTATCAATGCCGGGCTCCCGCACTTGCTCGGAAATATTGGCTGAGACCGGCGCGATAGATATCGCGCAAAACATCAGAGCTAATAGAAAGCGGGAGAACATAGTCCCGCCCATAAAAGACGTGCTATATTTTTGTCCAGTAAACTCTTCAGTCGCCTGCATTAAAAATCCCTCATCCGTTGGTAAAGACCCAAATCAACAAGCACGCGCCCAATAGAAGGCGATAGACCATGAAAGGGAAAAACCCTATTTTAGAGACCCACTTCATAAAGAGCGCGATGCAAGCATAGGCCGTGACGAAAGAGAGGGCTGCAACGATAAGTCCCTCGGACAAACCAGACGTCCCACTAGGTTCAGTGGCCAATTTGAGTAGTGAATATAAACCGCCAGCCCCAATAATCGGCAGGCTCATCAACATAGAAAAACGTGCACTCTCAACACGGGTCATATTCATGAACCGCGCCGTCGTCATCGTTATGCCAGATCGCGACGTGCCCGGTATCAGCGCAAGAGCTTGAGCACAGCCCATCAAAGCAGCGCCTTTCCAAGTCAACTCTTCAGTCGTCTTCTCTTCTCTGCCTTTAATGTCCGACACCCATAGAAGGATGCCAAACACAATAGTTGTAAAAGCAATAATAAGCGGCGAGCGCAGAAGAATATCATAGCCAAATTTGTTAAGAATAAAACCTAACCCCAACGCAGGAGGCGTCGCAATCATAAGGTTTAGCGCCAGCGCAGAATGGGTATTTAACTTGCGCTGCAATAGATCGAAAAAACCACCAATGATATGGCCAACATCTTTGCGAAAATAAGCAATGACCGCAAAGAGAGAGCCAAAATGCGCCATCACATCAATAAGGGGCCCTTGATCTGTTTCCCAACCCAGAAGCTGCGGCGCAAGCACGAGGTGGGCAGAACTGGAAATAGGCAGGAACTCTGTGAGTCCTTGAATGATTGCGAGGATGGCGAGCTGTAACCAAGACATAAAGGCGGGTCTAGTCCGCTATAGTTAACGCATCTTTACCTTTCATGCGAAGAAACACCCAAAGAGCGAGAATTGATATCCCTGCGAACCCGCCAATGCCAACAACACCCCGCCACGGCATCTGCGCATTTGTCTGCATCATAATGGCCATGCCAGCGCATGCATTCATCGTCCCGTGCAAAACACAAGGCGCCCAGACAGCTCCGCTCTTTTCACGTATAAACGAGAAGATTGGAGAATATAGTAAGCAGAAGGCCGTAAAAAGAAGGGGCCCCCATAACGGCATACCAGGGTAATTATGGCCCAAGACGATAATAGGAATGTGCCACAGCCCCCAAAGCAAGCCAATCCAGACAGTCGCGACCCAAAACCCCTTGGGCCGCAAATAATGCCATAACCAACCTCTCCAACCCAATTCCTCAGAGAGCATAAGCGGAACATTTATCGCGGCGCCCAAGAGGATGGCGGACAAAATAAGAGTTGTATTCATAGCCGGCACCATATCCAGCTCATCCCCAATATTCATGCCTTGGGCTGCGGCGATCTCTTTTACGCCTTCAATTGGTGCGCGATAGTCAACATCTGGCCCCATCAAACTGATGAGCAATGCGAAGCCCACTAGCCCGACTCCAATGAGCCACGCCCAGACTAGCCAAAGATTAGCCCCGCCCGTAAACCCAAGCGCTTTCTGACGTTCTCCCGCGTTATATTTCCATGCGCAAATGAGGCCCGCTATCCCTGGACCGAACATAAATGGGAATAATAATTGAGCGGCAGCCGGCGAACTCAATCCTCCCATTTTCCAAATCACCGCTGCAATAGCCCAAGAAAATCCAAATGAAACAAAGAGATAAGTGAAAATCGCGCCATTTTTCATTTTTCTACTTTTATCCTTTTTTGACAAATTGTCGCAGATTGAACTTTCAGACTCACTATGATATAGCACCATGTTTATAAGGCGCAAAATCAAGCCGGTACGAATGGGAAAGACAATGGCCAAGAAATCATCTGGTAAGATGCTACAATTTGTTGAGACCGAGCGGGATATGCCCGAAAAAAGGGCCTCTGAGATTCGGAAAGATGACTTTCTCGAGATTTACGGCGACTACATTGATGCCAAGGCCGAAGAGCAGGCTTCGCGCTGTAGTCAGTGCGGCGTACCTTTTTGCCAAAACCACTGCCCGCTAGACAACAACATTCCCGATTGGCTGAAACTCACGGCTGAAGGCCGCATTGAGGAAGCCTATCGCGTCTCTTCTGCGACAAATAACATGCCAGAAATTTGCGGTCGCATTTGTCCGCAAGACCGCCTTTGCGAGGGTTCTTGCGTGATTGAGCAATCAGGGCACGGAACCGTGACCATTGGCTCCGTTGAACGTTATCTGACTGACACGGCCTGGAAAGAAGGCTGGGTCCCCCCGATAAAACCTCGCAAAGAGCGCCCTCTCTCGGTTGGAATTATCGGCGCAGGTCCCGCTGGCTTGGCCGCGGCGGAGCAATTACGTGAACTCGGCTGGCAAGTGACGGTCTATGATCGCCATGATCGAGCTGGCGGCCTTTTGATATACGGAATTCCGAACTTCAAACTCGACAAATCGATTGTAGAGCGCCGTACAAAGCGCCTTGAGGATGGTGGTATCGAATTTGTTCTAAACTGTGATGTTGGCGCTGACATCACTTTTGATAAATTGCGCGAAAAGCATCAAGCAGTATTAATCGCAACGGGCGTTTATAAAGCGCGTGACTTGGATTGTCCGGGCGCAGGCGCTATTGGCGTGACGCCTGCGCTGCCTTACTTAATTAACTCGAATAAGCGCGGCTTGGGCGACAAGATCCCGGCGGAAACAGCCGAAGGAAAAAATGTTGTCGTCGTAGGCGGCGGCGATACGGCAATGGATTGCGTACGTACGGCCATTCGCCAAGGCGCTAAATCTGTGACCTGTTTATATCGTCGGGACCAAGCCAATATGCCGGGCTCCGTCCGCGAAACTGCCAACGCTCAAGAAGAAGGCGTTACTTTCGAATGGCTAGCAAACCCGAAGTCCATCCATGATGATGGCGGGCAAGTCTCTGCGGTTCGCGCAGATAAAATGCGCCTGGGTAAAAAAGATGCCTCAGGCCGCCAGAGCGTCGAGCCTATCCCCGGTGCCGATTTTGACGTAAAGGCTGATCTCGTCATTAAGGCTTTAGGTTTCTCACCAGAGAACATGAAGAACCTCTCAGAAGAAATCGCTATTACCCGCTGGGGAACATTGCGCGTAAATCCGTTAACCTTCGAAACCAACCTACCGGGTGTTTATGCAGCAGGCGATATTGTGCGCGGCGCGAGCCTCGTTGTTTGGGCTATTCGCGAAGGCCGCGATGCGGCTGCGCATATGCATAAGTATTTAAAAGCTCAAATGGCAGCTGATGCCAAAGTGGCAGCGGAATAATGGGAACAGTTAAGGGACAGTGTCTTTGCGGCGACGTGCAGTTTGAAACCCCGATGCCGGGGCATCTGGATGCTTGCCATTGTGAGACTTGCCGACGCTGGAATGGCGGCCCCTTTATTGGGGCAGACTTTCGTGAGGGCATCAACCTCACAAAAGAGGACGGATTAGCATGGTATGACAGTTCCGATTGGGCCAAGCGCGGATTTTGCAAGACCTGCGGCGCAAGCCTCTTTTATTGCCTAAAAAGCAATCCAGATTTTTGGAGCATTGCCAGCGGGACACTTAACCTCCCCAAAGGCCTGAGCCTTGGCAAAGAAATATTTATTGATGAAAAGCCGGATTATTACAGTCTGGCCGGAAAGCAGCCCAAATTGACGGGCGCGGAAGCTTTCGCAGCATTCACTGCAGGACAAGATGATGAGTAATAACTGGCTAAAAAAATACGAAGCAGACCGTGAAGCACTTATTACGGCCCATGCCTATAATCCTGAAGACGAGCACGCCAATTGCGGTGTGGGGCTTGTTGCCTCTATTGACGGCACGCCGCGCCGTGATGTTGTCGAGATGTCTATTCAGGCGCTAAAGAACGTTTGGCACCGCGGCGCTGTTGATGCCGATGGAAAAACGGGTGACGGGGCTGGTATCCGTCTTGATATTCCGCAAGGGTTTTTCCGGGCACAAGTCGAGGACACTGGCCATAAGCCAACAGCGGCTAAGATTGCCGTCGGAATGTTTTTCCTCCCGCGCACAGATTTTGGAAGCCAAGAAGCGGCGCGGACGATCGTCGAGACTGAGCTGCTTAAGGAAGGTTTCTATATTTACGGTTGGCGTCAGGTTCCAATTGATATTTCCGTCATTGGCGAAAAAGCCAAAGCCACCCGCCCTGCTATTGAGCAAGTCATGTTCCGCGACCCACAAGGCCGCAAAGGCAATAAACTTGAACGCGAACTTTATATTATCCGCCGCCGCATTGAAAAGCGCGCTATTGAAGCGGCAATTCCAAGTTTTTATGCCTGCTCGCTTTCGGTTCAAACCATTATTTATAAAGGCATGTTCCTAGCCGAAGATATTGATAATTTCTATCCTGACCTAAAGGATGAGAAATTTATTTCTCGGGCAGCCATTTATCATCAGCGTTATTCAACAAATACATTCCCGCAATGGTGGCTAGCCCAGCCTTTCCGTATGCTCGCTCATAACGGCGAAATTAATACGCTTAAGGCAAATGCTAATCATATGAAAAGCCATGAAATTAAAATGGCGAGTGCGGCATTTGGAGAACGCGCCAATGATGTGAAACCTGTTATCCAGAAAGGAAGTTCTGACTCGGCGGCTTTAGACTCTGTTTTCGAATTGCTTGTGCGTGCAGGTCGTTCTGCGCCGATGGCAAAAACACTTCTTGTTCCAGAAGCTTACTCCAAGCGCGGGGATTTAATGCCCGATAGTTGGCGTTCTTTTTACGAATATTGCAATGCTGTGATGGAGCCGTGGGACGGCCCAGCTGCCCTTGCTGCCTATGACGGACGCTGGGTCATGGCGGGTCTCGACCGGAATGGCTTACGCCCGCTGCGCTATTCTATCTCACAAGATGGCATCTTAGCCGTGGGGTCTGAAACCGGCATGTGCCCGATGGAAGAAAGAACAATCGTTCAAAAAGGCGCACTAAAACCTGGCCGCATGATTGCTGTCGACCTGGAGGAAGGGAAGTTTTACGATTCCACCGCCATCATTGATGAGCTTGCTGAAAAGCGGCCTTATAAGAAGTGGCTTAAAAAAGTTGTAAACCTGGATGAGAAACTGGCCGGCTCTGAACCCGCACCTTCATTATCAGGAGAAGATCTAGCGCGCCGCCAAATGTCATGCGGCCAAACATTGGAAGATTTGGAACTTATCCTCGGGCCGATGGCTGAACTCGGCAAAGAGACTGTCGGCTCTATGGGTGACGATACGCCTCTCGCTGTCTTATCAGATATATATCGCCCCCTTTCGCATTATTTCCGTCAGAACTTTAGTCAGGTCACAAACCCGCCTATTGACCCCTTGCGCGAAACACGCGTTATGGGACTTAAAACCCGATTTAGAAACCTGCGAAATATTCTCGCCGAAGACAGCTCGCAAACGACGGAAATGCTTGTCCTCGATAGCCCGGTAATGACAACCGGCATGCTGAATAAATTCAAAAAGCTTGTAGGTCCAAAAAAAGCGCACACCATTGATTGTACCTTCGCGGCTACCGATGTTTCAAGCGACTCTGGCGCCGCCCTAAAAGCAACTCTGGAGCGCGTCAAAGCAGAAGCAGAAGAAGCCGTGCGTCGCGGCGTAGAGAATATTATTCTGACGGATGAATTTACCGATGAAGAGAACGTTGCAGCGCCAATCATCCTATGTACAGCCGCAGTGCAAACGCATCTGGTAAGCCATGGCCTTCGCTCTTCTTGCTCAATTATTGTTCGTTCTGCGGAATGTATGGACACCCATTATTTTGCGGTTCTAATTGGCGCCGGTGCAACTGCTGTGAATGCCTATATGGCGCAGGACAGCCTAATCGATCGCGTTAATCGTGGCCTACTCGATATGTCAGCAGACGAAGCGGTCGCCCAATATAAGAAAGCTATTGAAGGCGGATTGCTAAAGATCATCTCGAAAATGGGTATCTCAGTTATTTCCTCCTATCGCGGCGGCAATAACTTTGAAGCGATGGGCCTTTCCCGCGCGCTCGTCGGCGAGAACTTCCCAGGCATGACCTCCCGCATTTCAGGTATTGGGCTTGCCGGCTTGGAAGGGAAAGCCGTTGAAGCTCATGAGCGGGCCTATGAACCATCTGTTGTGCGCCTCCCCGTTGGTGGGCTCTACCGCGTACGCGCGAAGGGAGAACGCCATGCTTATAAGGCTGAGATGATTCACATGCTTCAAGAAGCGGTGGGTACAGAAGATTATGAGCTATATAAAAAATATGCAGAGGTCGTAAATTCAGAGAAGCCCATTCAGATACGCGATCTGTTAGATTACAAGCCCGCCGGAAAGCCATTACCCCTTCGCCGAGTTCAAAGCGTCAATGAAATTCGCCGGCGTTTCTGCACGCCCGGTATGTCGCTTGGTGCACTTTCACCTGAAGCTCATGGAACATTAAATATTGCCATGAACCGAATCGGCGCAAAATCTGTGTCAGGCGAAGGCGGTGAAGACCGCGCACGTTACACGCCGCTTCCTAATGGTGACAATCCAAACTCAGCCGTAAAACAAATCGCCTCTGGCCGTTTCGGTGTAAATGCTGAGTACCTAAATCAATGCCGCGAGATTGAAATTAAAGTTGCGCAGGGCGCTAAGCCTGGCGAAGGCGGACAGCTTCCTGGATTTAAAGTCACAGAGATGATTGCGAAATTCCGAAATGCTACGCCTGGCGTGACATTGATTTCGCCCCCGCCGCATCACGATATTTATTCTATCGAAGATTTGGCGCAGTTAATTTATGATCTAAAGCAAATTAATCCAACCGCGCGTGTTGCTGTAAAATTAGTCGCCTCCTCTGGGGTCGGAACAATTGCCGCCGGCGTAGCCAAAGCTAAGGCCGACACGATTCTAATTGCTGGTCATAATGGCGGCACAGGCGCTTCGCCCAATACATCGCTGAAATATGCCGGTATTCCTTGGGAGCTTGGCCTTTCAGAAGCGCATCAAGTTTTAACCTTAAATAATTTGCGTAATTCTGTGACCCTGCGAACAGATGGCGGGCTAAAAACAGGCCGTGACATTGTCATCGCTGCCATGCTTGGCGCCGAAGAATATGGTATTGGTACGCTGAGCCTTGTGGCTATGGGCTGCATCATGGTGCGCCAGTGCCATTCCAATACCTGCCCCGTTGGCGTCTGTGTCCAAGACCCGCGCCTGCGCGAGAAATTCACAGGGACGCCAGAGAAAGTCATCAACCTCATGACCTTCATCGCCGAAGATGTACGCGAGATCCTTGCCGAGCTAGGCGTGGAGACACTGGACGAAATTATTGGCCGGACAGATTTACTAGCTCAGGTGTCACGCGGCGCTGAAAATCTCGATGATCTCGATCTGAACCCTATCCTCGCACGTGTGGATAATGAGAAGGTGAGAGACTCGAGACGTGAGCGCACAGAGGTTCCTGATACGCTTGATATCAATATTATCGCGGACTCCGCTCAGCTCTTTGATCGCGGCGAAAAAACATATCTGACCTACTCCGTTGAAAATACACATCGCGCCGTTGGAACACGCACCAGTTCGCATATTTATCAAAGCTTTGGCGCAGGAGGTCTACCAGACGGGCAACTCACTGTGCGCCTACGCGGGTCAGCTGGCCAATCGCTTGGCGCTTTCGGAATGAGTGGCCTTCGCCTTATCGTCGATGGAGATGCCAATGATTATGTCGGTAAAGGCTTGTCCGGCGCAGAGATTATTGTAGCCCCGCAAGGCAGCACGCCCATCGAGCATCATGAGAGCGCCATTATTGGCAATACCTGTCTTTATGGCGCTACCAAAGGCAGCCTCATGGCAGCTGGACGAGCAGGCGAACGCTTCGCAGTCCGAAACTCTGGCGCCATAACCGTTATTGAGGGCTGCGGCACGAATGGTTGTGAGTATATGACAGGCGGCATCGCAGTTATCCTCGGTAAAGTCGGCGATAACTTTGGCGCGGGAATGACAGGCGGCATGGCCTATATTTATGATGAGGCCGGCGACTTCGAAAAAGCCGTCAATCCTGACAGCGTCGTCTGGCAACGATTTGATGCCGAGCATTACGAAGAGGAATGCAAGGACCTCATACGCAAACACGCGGCCCAAACCGGATCAGAGTTTTCTAAAAAGCTCTTGGCCGAATGGGAGCTTGAACGCGGTAAATTCTGGCAAATCATTCCTAAAGAAATGCTCAGCCGTCTAGAGATTCCTCTCACACAAGCAGCTGCTGAATAATTAGTTATGGGCGGGGATAGTGGTTGGCGCTAGTCTTATATAAACTTTCTGTTCCCCCTCACTATTAAAAATAATCGAGCTTTCTTTGTTGGGATTAAATTTTAAATTGGGCGTAGCGACCGCTACACATCGGTCTTCCATTTCGCGGCACAAGTAAAGCTCGACACTCGAGAGACTTTCGGGATTGCTTTTGACGGCGGCCGTGATCCGAATATCACCGCTACTTGACGGTATCGTGGACTCAACACTTTCCCCAGCCCTAAGCAATATCGGAATAGATACCCCGTTACCATCAAACTGAACCGAAAGATCATAAACATCCGAATGCGAATTCGCATGAGATTTTCCGATTAAGTAGGTAGCTAAATGTCCCGCGAAAAAACCACCAATGGCAATTGCGCTTAATAAAAGCCACGGAGTTTTTCGCGGTAGCCGCGTTGTATTGATAGACATATAGCGTTCAATCAGACCCCGCACGAGATCACTGACACTGCGCCCCTCCTGTTCAGCTAAACTCGTTAAAGCGCTCTTTTCTTCATGAGAGAGACGCACTTCAATTTTTTCTGTCTTCTTCACCTTACCCTCCGATTTGGAACCACGGTAGGGCGAGACAAATTACGAAATCAATTAAAACCGTGTCATGGCGCGCATCTTTTACGTCATGACAAATATTGGTAACTATTTAATCTCTTCTTGTGCTTCCATTTCAATTAACTGCTCGCCAGTTTCCAGAGTTTTCATATTCTCATTTGGCTTTTGCGCCACAACAGGGCCAACCTGAACTGGGATAGAAAAGGCGCGGCTCATCGGGTTCCCATCGCCAATATCGGCGAGCGCACGCACATTGATATAATGCCTACCATTGGACAGGGCATTGAAAGACACTGTGACTTCATGCTCCTCTCCAGTGGACATATCAAACGCTAATGAATTTCCAGAGGTCAATAATTGAAGACTATTAGACGTGATATCGACGCGCATAATCCCGGCCGAATAACTTTCGCCCAAATTAAGCTGGAAAGTGACCGCATCCCCAACGCTATATTGTGATGTAAGGTCGTGCGAATACCCAATCCCGGCGCCAGGTTTTATATAACTCGAGAAACCACTCGGCTTTTTTTCAACGTGGCTTTGTGGGGCGCTGGGCTTTGCAGCGCAGGCAGATACCATACTCAAGCCGACTATAAATGAAGTTGTAAAAGTTAGCGTCTTCATCATTATCTCCTAACGGGTGATCTCGAAATCATAGCAAGCGTTTCCGGGGAGCCCTGAACCCCCTAAACCCAAATTATAAAAATCATAAGCGTCAACGACATACTCCCCAGCAGGCAAGGAGACGGTAACCGCTTCCCTCTCCCCTGGAGCACTTTCCGCGCGTAGAATTGGCTGACCATTTTGATAAATGATAAAGTCTGGATCCCGGGAAGTTGACCCAGAAACACGTGTCATCATCACCGTATGACTCCCTGCATTTCCAACCGTAAACGTCACGTAGTTCCGGTTGCGAAGCTTATTAAACAGGGGAGGATTGGACGCCGGAGAGGTTGTGCCCGCTGAGCATATCCGAACAGCGGCCCCATTCACATTTGCGACTTTATAAACCGGCAGCGAATTTGCCGTTGATCCACTATTAGTTTCGCCCACCCCATCCTTGCCCGTCCCGTTAATGCTCTGTCCGTTAGCGAGTGCATTTACGGCTGATGTGCTAGCCGGTTCTAAAGCCCGCATTTCATCTAAAAAACTAAAGATTGTGGTGAATACGGATTGGCCAACATATTCTGGATCCGTGAGAACATTGTAAATTGGGCCTAACCCCAAAGAAAGAGTATCGACCCCATCATCTGCATCATCATAAATATCATATAAAATTGACTGAACTGACGCCTCATTAAACCAGCCTTCAGGCGTGACAGAATTACTTTCGACATTAATTGAAAACCCGCTGGATTGCGCCGTACCGCCGCTATCTCGATAAAATGGGTCATCTGTCACCATTCCCGATATCGCATTGCCAAACCCTTCGCCCAAGGCAACCCGAGGATCCAGTCTGTCTGAGCCGGTATGCGTACCGCCAATGGAATCAGAGCGAGATAATTGGTCCTCAAAATAATGGCCCCATTCATGGACGATAACATGATCATCATATTCATCCGTATCAACATCCGCGTCACCGAGGATATTTATTCTGCCATTTCCCGTATAGGAGGAGGTTTGGATTTCTCCATCCGCGACATTACCGTTAGCGGCCCGGTTATTGATACTCCACCCAAATTCAGCTGGCGGGAAGACGACATTCGAATCGATCGCCGCAATTTTTTGTAGGGCGTCATAAATCGGGTTCAAAATAGCAAATGGTGCGGCGGCGCGCGTTGAGGTATAAGCACTTCCGCCCCAGCCAGAGGCAGCGTGGAGGTTTCGCGTAGAATCGACATTGCCCGAAGAAGCCAAACTGCCGTTAAGGGCATAAAGCGCATTATTGCTCGTATTATCAATCACGGTGACATCCCAAACAGGTCCAGACGTCTGAACCATCTCAGCCCTGGCGCGAATACGCACATCCGTATTGGAGGTGACTTCGACGTCGTAATTGCCACTCCCATCGGTCACATCACACGCCAGCAAATTACCTGTGGCATCGAGCGCTTCTACGGTAACACCTCTTGCAGCATCTCGGGAGGTTGCTGAGTAGTTCAGTCCATTCGTTGCGGTATTAAATGGAACGCGGTCAAAAGTGACACGGCCTGATATTTTTCTATCGCCCGCTGGCAATGATTTAGGGGGCGTCGTCACCGTCAATATCGCGCTACCTATATTCCCAGCCGCGTCTTGTGCGGTCGCCGTACAAACACTGGTAATAGCAAAACATCGGGATTGCGGCGCCGTAAAAACACCATTTGAAAAACGCCCACCCTTTGTACATGTAACAGTCGGCCCCGCAGTAACAGATACGTTGTCCGTCGCGCTGGGAGTTGCATTGCCTGTTGCTCCAGAGGCTACGGTTAAAGTTGAGGGACTGAAACTCACTGTTGGGGCAATGATATCTCCAAAGACCGTTGGAGGAGGGGGAGGGGGCGGCACAACAGCGCCGCCGCCGCTGGGCGTTCCGCCCGTACTAGCTCCCCCGCCTCCACCGCAAGAGGCGAGAATAACTACGCTCAATGCCAAGGCCGTATTATTGAGCAATACCTTCAAATCCACAATCCGCTCTCCACGTCATTTCAAACACTTTCAAATCGGGGACCTTCAAAGTCAACCAAAGCTTACAGCCGTGGCTGTCACGCTGTTGTGAGCTGTGCAAAATTTCCCTTACACATGAATACCATTCACACAGATAGCTATAAGCGCTAGTAAGCGCCCATGGACCTACATATCTACATTGACGCTGATGCCTGCCCTGTTCGGGAAGAAACATATAAAGTCGCGCGGCGGCATGGCATTCCTGTCACAGTGGTCAGCAACTCATTCCTGCGTGTCCCCAGAGAACCGTTGATTAATTTCATCGCAGTATCCGACAGTTTTGATGCCGCAGATGATTATATTGCGGAACGGGCAAATGCTCAGTCTATTATTATTACGTCCGATATATTACTTGCTGAAAGATGCCTGAAGGTGAACGCCGTTATACTCGCACCCAATGGCAAATCCTTCACCAAAGACTCCATTGGCGGAGCAATTGCGACGCGGGCGATAATGGCAGATCTACGGGCGGGTGCGGAGATGCCAACAATTGGCGGACCGCCGCCGTTCACCCAGAAAGACCGCTCCAATTTTCTCGAAAAACTGCATGTCTCACTCGAAAAGCTCAAGCGGCTAAATTCTTAATTGACCTGAGGCATCTCGTCTCTATGTTGCCCGCGACTTATCAAAGGACAAACCGATGACTACCCAACTTGAAGCCCTCATTAATGCAGCGTGGGATGATCGCGCCTCGCTCTCGCCTGAGACCAAAGGCGAAACGCGCGAAGCCATTGAAGCCGCCATCATGGCTCTAGATTCAGGCGAAATGCGTGTGGCCTCTAAAGCCGGAAATGGCGACTGGGTCGTGCATCAATGGCTGAAGAAAGCTGTGCTTCTTGGCTTCCGCATTCACCCAAATACCATCATGACAGGTGGTCCCCAAGATGGTCATTTTTACGACAAAGTCCCTTCCAAATTTGAAGGATGGACAGAAGTGGATTTCCAAAAAGCGGCCTTCCGTGTCGTACCGCCAGCCACCGTTCGCCGTGGTTCCTACATCGCGCCTAATGCCGTTCTCATGCCAAGCTATGTCAATATCGGCGCCAATGTCGGTGAAGGCACCATGGTCGATACTTGGGCAACTGTTGGGTCCTGTGCACAAATTGGTAAAGATGTTCACCTATCTGGCGGCGTAGGAATTGGCGGGGTTTTAGAGCCGCTACAGGCTAACCCTACTATCATTGAGGATAATTGTTTTATTGGGGCGCGTTCCGAAGTTGTAGAGGGTGTAATCGTTCGCGAAGGTGCCGTTCTCGCGATGGGCGTCTTCATCAGCCAATCTACAAAAATTTTAAACCGGGCGACAGGCGAAATTTCCTATGGCGAAGTGCCAGCTTACTCCGTTGTCGTTCCCGGAACGCTCCCTAGCAAGGATGGATCTCACAGCCTCGCCTGCGCAGTCATAGTGAAAACAGTGGATGCTAAGACGCGATCTAAAACTGGCGTAAATGAGTTATTGCGGGATTAGGCTCACCTAAGCCCCCTCTTTCATAACAAAAAAGCCAGCCCGAAAGCTGGCTTTTTATTTGAGCTGAATTTCAGTTTAATGTGTGGCTTTCCACTCATCAACAGCGTCGCGCCCTGCCGTTTCTGTTTGTCCGCGAATTTCCGCTTCCTTTTGCGCCCAAAGGCGTTTTTGATAACGGTTGGATA
>JAHDCL010000020.1:0-14706 GCA_020629875.1 Hellea sp. | reverse complement strand
CCGCGAATTTCCGCTTCCTTTTGCGCCCAAAGGCGTTTTTGATAACGGTTGGATAGAATGTCAGTAACCACCAAGACACCTACGACGAGATAGAAACTTGACTTACTCATAGCGTCAATCGTGAAGCCAAAGAGTTTCAAATGAGCCAAATGCGCGCCCTCAGTGACGAGGAGTACGCCCACAAGAAAGAGGATGAACAAGCCCAAGACTTGATACATACGGTTCTTCTTCAAAAAGTCTGTAACCTTATCTGCCAACAAAATCATTGCGAGACCCGAGATCAAAATCGCTATGACCATGAGCGGGACCTGATAGGTGGTAGCGCCTGTCGCAACATCTTTTACAGACGCAATCGCCATCGCAGAAAGAATCGAGTCGACAGAGAAGACCAAGTTCATCAGAACAATAAGCGTAATCGCGCCCACAACTGTTCGAGACCCACCGCCTTCAGAATGCTCAATATGGTCAACCTGTAAAAGGTGGTGAATTTCTTTTATGGCAGTATAAATAATAAAGCCGCCGCCAACGAGCGTGATAAGCGCTTGCGCAGTAAACTCGCCTTCGATGATTTTTTCCCAGTGAACGCCAAATAGCGGCTCTGCGAGGAGCGAGAACAGGTTTACGATTAGAAACAGTAAAACAATCCGTAACATAACCGCGATACCGATGCCCCATTTGCGCACCTTCCTGGCATCTTTTTCGTCGCCAACTTTATTACTCTCAATTGCAATATAGAGTAGGTTGTCAAAGCCTAAAACGGCTTGCAGCAAAATTAGCATAAAGAGCGTAAAAAGTGCTTCGAGCGTTAGTAGTTCAGCCATGAGGTCCTCCGATTTTAGGGAGGTTCTAAGCTGATTTGCCATTAATTGAAAAGGCGAAATTCGAGGTGTTACATAACCCCAGAACTATTGCCGCCAACTGTACCAATAACGCGGTCGCCAACGAACGGATTATCGGCGCGCTCAGCACCGAATGTGCTCATCGGGCCATGACCGGGGACAAAACGCATATCTCCGCCTAATGGCCAGAGTTTATTCCGAATAGAATCAATAAGGTCTTGTGGGTTACTTTTTGGAAAATCGGTGCGACCAACCGATCCGCGGAACAAGACATCACCCACAAAGGCAATTTTCATATCCTGATTATATATTACGATATGACCTGGTGTGTGGCCCGGAGTATGCACAACCCCAAATTCGGTATCCCCTAATTTAAGCGTTTCGCCATCTTCCAGATAACGGTCAGGCACGATGTTTTTACCCATTCCCGCATGGCCATATTGCGACCAAGCCTGCTCAATCGTGTCCATCCAAAACTGATCGTCCTTATGGGGGCCGATCACAGGCACATCGAGTGCTTCGCGAATATCTTTGGCCCCGCCCGCATGGTCGAGATGACCATGGGTTAGCCAAATCTCCTTAATCGTAACGCCAAGTTCTTGTGCAGCCTCCATCAGCTTATGAGGCTCCCCGCCGGGGTCCACAAGCACGCCTTCCATAGACTCTGTATCCCAGAGCAAACTACAGTTTTGCTGGAAAGGCGTAACAGGAATAAGTCTAAGGTCGAGCTGTGACATGAAGGCAATGTCGCCTGCACCGGCGCGATGGTCAAGCCATTAAGACCTTTGACGAAACGTTCAGGCAGCATTCAGGGATATATCCCTATACAAGACTTAACTTATCACTCTCTCTCTTTTGATGAGTTGTCTCTCTTTTAAACTTACCCTGCTCATTAGCAGGGTATTTTTTTGAGTATGAACTAGAGTTAACACGCAATTCCGCTTTCTTAACGAAATTGTTAGCAAGCTGTCATCTTACAGTCATGTTTCATGCTGTAAGGATAACCCATCCAATTCATTGGATTCCCCTTCGAACTGGCGGCGGCCTGCGGGTCAGCCGCCCTTTTTCGGTCCAACCTCTATTTATGACAATTTTGTAACCTAACTGTATGAGTCCCGTTAGGTTAGGGGGCGTTTAAGGGTATTACTGGGAATTTTGACGTTACCCTCAACAAAATTACCTCCCAGCAGGAACAGGCTGATTCTTACCCCCAGCCCAGATACAGCGTGTTCCTCCCAAAGGCGGGTCAGTATGAACGGTACTGACCCGTTTTTTATGATTATCAGACACAAAAAAAGCCGCCCAGAGAACCGAACGGCTTTCAATAATTCTGTGTTAGAGAAGCTTAAGCTGCGTTAGCCGCTTCCTTAGCACCGCGAAGGTAAGCGAGCATTGTGTCCGCATCGGAAACTTCAAATGGGTCGGTGGGGCAATTATCACCGAAATCAGGCTCGATGAACATCTTCTCGATTTTACCATCATTCACAACCATCGAATAACGCCAGCTGCGATAACCAAAGCCAAGGTTGTCCTTGTCAACCAGCATACCCATTTTACGAGAAAATTCACCTGATCCGTCAGGAAGAAGGAAAACGTTTTTACGGTTCTGGCTAACGCCCCACTGATACATAACAAATGCATCATTCACTGAAAGACAGACAACCTCATCAACGCCCTCGGCCTTGAAGTCTTCATAGAGCTCTTCATAGCGCGGAAGGTGAGTTGTTGAACAGGTCGGCGTAAAAGCTCCCGGCAAGGCAAAAAGAACAACTTTCTTGCCTTTAAAAATCTCGTCGCTCGTCAGGTCTTTCCAGTCAAACTTGTTTGGACCTTCGACATTCTCATCACGTATGCGCGTTTTGAATGTTACGTTTGGAACAGTTTCTCGCATGGGTATTCTCCTCATTTCATGCAATTTGCGCGAGGAGATAAGCTGTTTTTTTTAAATGAAAAGTCCCAATGTCAGCTCATGACAATAGGCCGCAGATTTATGAAAGCATCGCCTTAACAGCGCCCACAAAACCCTCCCGGGAGACGGTTTCTTGTGCAGGTCTTGAGGACTTCCACTCTTCATTAGATTGGATGGCTTTGGCCGCTTCAGCCCCGAGGTATAGATCTTTGAGTGTCACCTCGCCCTTAGCCAATTCATCCTCACCCATAAGCACAGCAATTTGCGCATTTCGGCGATCTGCATATTTCATTTGCTTCGTGACGTTTCCGGAGCCCACGAAAACTTCAGCGCGAATATTCGCTGCGCGTAGCTCCTCAGCCATTTTAAAATAATCCCCCATCAAGCTGCGATCAAAGGCGCATATAATGACCGGCGGCTTAACGGATTGCTCTAATGCGTCCATGCGCTGCAGAGCCGAGAGAAAGCGCGAGACGCCGAAACTAAAGCCTGTTGCGGGAACGGTTTGACCCCTAAAACGCGAAACCAAATCATCATAACGGCCTCCGCCTCCGATTGAACCAATACGTACTGGACGGCCCTTTTTATCGCGAATATCCGCTAGTAGCTCAGCCTCAAAAACGGGGCCTGTATAATAGCCGAGCCCACGGACAATAGAGGTATCATAACTCACGCGGTCGGGACCGAAGCCAGTTGCCGTCAATATGGAGTCGATGGTCGTAAGCTCTTTACAGCCTTCAAGTCCGCGCGCTGACGTTCCAACCAATTTTTCCAACGTGGCAATAGTCGTGCCGCGATCCGCATCCGAGGCGGTGGTGAAACCAAGCACGGCTTTAATGCCCGCTGTCCCCAGACCAGCACCGTTTGTATAATCGCCGCTCTCATCCTCTCGGCCTTCGCCTAGCAAAGCTTCAACACCTTCGGCGCCGAGGCGGTCTAACTTATCAATCGCTCGGAGAACTTGGAGACGTTGTAAAGCCCCCTCATCCGTATTCGGAACGCCAGAACTTTCCAATATACCATCTAGCAATTTGCGGTTATTCACGCGCACCGCATATTGTCCATCTTTAAGGCCTGCCGCGCGCATCACTTCGGCGGCGAGCATAATCATTTCAGCATCTGCCGCAGGCCCCGCCGCGCCAACAGAGTCGGCATCACACTGCACAAACTCGCGAAAGCGGCCCGGGCCAGGTTTTTCATTGCGGTACACAGAGCCCGCTTGATAGCGGCGATAAGGTTTAGCGAGCGCATCGTAATTCTCGGCCACAAAACGGGCCAGAGGCGCGGTCAAATCATATCGTAAAGACAGCCACTGATCATCATCATCCTGCAGAGCAAAGACGCCAACATTTGGACGATCTTCATCCGGAAGAAATTTCCCTAGAGCATCCGCAAATTCAAAGGCGGGCGTTTGAAGCGGTTCAAAACCATGCATGTCATAAACAGAAAAAGCCGCGTCAATCAGCTTACGCTCCGCGCGCAGCAATTCAGCGGGCTTATCCTCAAAACCGCGCGGACGCCGCGCTTTTGGGCGAAAAGGTTTGTTCTTCTTCTTTGACATGTTGCGGGGTTTAAGCGCTTTTGACGTCAGGGGAAAGAGAAGAAATCGGGATATTATCCTGCAAGGGCCTGTTCGACATCATCCATTATATCTTCAATACCCTCAAGCCCAACAGAAAGCCGCACCAACCCGTCACTTATACCGTGCAGGGCCCGTTCTTCTGGCGAATAAGTGGAATGCGTCATGCTCGCAGGATGCTGAATAAGCGTTTCGGCATCTCCAAGCGAGACAGCACATTGCACCATAGTCAATGCATTCATCATATCGCGCCCCGCCCGAAGCCCACCTTTTAATTCAAAGGCTATCATACCGCCAAAATCGGCCATTTGTTTTAGGGCGATATCGCGCTGTTTAAAGCTTTTTAGGCCCGGATACCAAACTTGCGAAACCTTTGCGGATCCCTCCAATAGTTCGGCCACTTGCATCGCGCTATGACAATGACGGTCCATGCGAAGCTCAAGAGTTTTCATCCCGCGCATGATTAGCATTGCTGTCATAGGACTCATCACGGCCCCTGTCATGTCCTTAAGGCCGAAAATTCTTATCGCACTTATCAATTCTTCTGACCCTGCGAGCAAACCTGCGATGAGGTCACCATGTCCGCCCAAATATTTGGTTGCAGAATGAACGACGAGATCCGCTCCCAACGCAATAGGCTGTGTCAGATAGGGTGTCGCATAGGTATTATCCACTAAGACCTTCGCCTCACAAGCGTGAGCAATTTCGGATATGAGTGAAATATCAACGAGACGCATATTCGGGTTGGCAGGCGTTTCAAAATACACAACTTTGGTTTTTTCGCTAATTGCCGCCGCTAAATTTTCCGGCTGCGTGAGGTCCACATGGGAAACCTTCACTCCGAATTTTGCCATACCGTGATGTAAGAAAGAGAATGTACACCCATAAAGTGTCTTATCCACGATGATTTCATCACCCGGTTCAAGCAGTGTCCAAAGCGCCGCTGTGATAGCGCCAATCCCTGAAGCCAAGGCGAGACCCGCTTCAGCTTGTTCTAATGTTGCAATTCGCTGTTCCACCAACTGTAATGTCGGATTTGAGATACGGGAATAAACATGCCCAGCGCGCTCACCGGCAAACATTTCACCGCCCGCCTCCGCGCTTTCAAAAGCGAAGGTCGAGGTGAAATGTATGGGTGGTGTTAACGCGCCCTCATGATCCAATGGATTATATCCATGGTGAATTGCGCGTGTTGAAAAAGCTTGAGTTTTCCGTGCCATAGCATTCTCCTATGAAAAACGTAATATACTGTAATTCGTAGCATTATCGTGCTATTTGGCCCTATTAGTGAGGTGTATTGATAGAATCTGCCAAAAAGTGAGAATGATGATGGATAATAAGGACAGGCAAATTATTCGGACCCTACAAATGGATGGCCGCATCACGAATCATGATTTGGCAGCGAAGGTCAGCTTATCCCCCTCTCCCTGTTTGCGCCGCCTACGAAATTTAGAAAAGGCAAAAGTTATTCGCGGCTACAGCGTGGATGTCGATGCAAAAGCCTATGGGCTCCCCGTAACCGTCTTTGTTCGCGTAAAGCTCGAGAAGCACACGGAGGAAACCGTGCGGCACTTTGAAAATAGAATTAAAACGATTGACCAAGTCTTAGAATGTCATGTTATGACGGGACGGTCCGACTACCTTTTAAAAGTCGTCGCGCAGGATCTTGCTGATTACGAAAGCTTCGTGAGGCAATCGCTTCATCCTATTGGAAGCATTGCATCAATCGACACCAGCTTTGCCTATGGTTTGGTTAAGAAAACTTCTGTCTACCCGCCCATGCCAGAATGAATTTAGGCAAGCTTCCGCTCAATAGCATCCCAAGCTAGGGCCGCCGCATCCACGCCGGTAAAACGCTTAAGTTCCTGCACCCCGGTTGGGCTGGTGATATTTATTTCTGTCATCTTGTCGCCAATGACATCAATGCCAACCAATATCTGGCCGCGCTCTTTGAGCATCGCACCTATGGCGTTGCAAATAATCATATCCGTTTCCGTCAGCTCAGTCGGCACAGGTGTTCCGCCAACATGCATATTCGACCGGGTCTCTCCCTTAAGCGGGACACGGTTAATCGCGCCCACCGCTTCGCCATCAATTATAATAATACGCTTATCACCTTTGGAGACATCTTTGAGAAAGGCTTGCGCAATAACCGGCTCTCGCGAGCTTTCCATGAACATTTCCATAAGTGAGGAATAATTACTGTCATCCGCCTTCACAAGGAAGACCCCCGCCCCGCCATTTCCAAATAGCGGCTTTAAAATTATATTTCCGTGTTTTACGCGGAAATCATCAATAGCCTGACGATCACGCGTAATCAAAGTTTCCGGCATTAGATGAGGATAGTCCAGCGGCAGAATTTTCTCAGGGCAAGACCGTACCCATTCAGGGTCATTAACAACCAGAGTCTCGCCTTTGAGCCTCTCAAGCAAATGCGCGGCCGTAATATAAGCCATATCAAAAGGCGGGTCTTGGCGCATCCAGACAACATCCACGTCTTGAGCAAGGTCAATGACTTTGCGGGGTCCGAAATGAACGTGATTACCCCGTTCGCGCTGGACCGTCATGGGTCTCACGCGGGCTTGAACAGCCCCTTCATTATAAGCCAAATGCTCGGGTCCATATTCAAATAACTCATAGCCCCGCGCCGCCGCTACCTCTGCCAAAGCAAAGGTCGTATCCGCATCAATATCGACCGTCTCCATAGGGTCCATTTGAAAAGCTATACGTAATGTCATTTCGGTCTCCAGTTGAGAGGCGCTTGTGCCGCAGGCGCTCATCTTTCGCAAGCCTCTTGCGTGGGCGGCCTAATCACATCTATGCTATTTATGAGGAGGGCCTATGACCGATATTATTGTAACAAACCTTGAAACTGTGCCTGGACGACAAATTATAAAGCACCTTGGAATTGTTCAAGGAAACACTGTTCGGGCCAAACATGTTGGCAGGGATATCATGGCGGGCCTGAAAAACATCGTCGGCGGAGAATTACGGGGATATACTGAGCTCCTCACAGATGCGCGGGAAGAGGCAACGCAGCGCATGATGGGTGAAGCGATTGAAAAAGGCGCAAACGCCGTGGTCAATGTGCGGTTTTCCACCAGTTCTATTACCGCTGGGGCATCCGAACTTTATGCTTACGGCACCGCTGTGGTGGTCGAATAATGGGCGGTATATTAGTAGCCGGAATTTTACTGGTCATTGGTATTATTTTTGGGTCAAGAAATGAACGCCGACATTTTGACCGTATTGAGCAAGCAGAAGAAGAACTCTCTGATATTAAAATCTTCAACATTAAGACCTTGCCGGATAATCTCGAAAAGGGCGGTGCGCTAGTCACCGGAAATGTGGTCATCGCTGTAGACTATTTCAAAGTTTTTATCGCTGGCTTCATCATGCTTTTTGGTGGGCGAATGAGCGCTTATGAAAAGATGATGGAGCGAGCGCGGCGTGAAGCACTCGTGCGAATGCAACGTGAGGCGAAAAAAATCGGCGCTGACGCCATATATAATACGCGTATTGAATTCTCTGCCGTCGGACAGCGGCCTAATAAGATTGGCGGGGCTGAACTTCTCGCTTATGGTACGGCCGTTCGCTTCTCATGACGAATTTTGAAACAAAAAATGACTCCGATGGCACGGTCCTACGCGGACATATCTGGCCTGCGGTAAACCCCAAAGCCGTAATGAGTCTCGTCCATGGTTTTGGCGAACATAGCGCACGCTATGCTGATATGGCGCGCTATCTGAACAGTCGCAACATATCCGTTATCTCGCTGGATTTGCGGGGACATGGACAATCTGATGGACGGCGCGGCTACTGCCCAGAATACACGCATTTACTCGGTGATGTGGATGCCCTGCTTGGAAAAAGCCGGAAAGTCTATCCCAACTTACCGCATATTTTATTCGGCCATTCTATGGGCGGGGGAATTGTGCTGAACCATCAGCTGAAATATGACAGCGCGGGCGTAAGTGCCGTTATCGCCTCCGCGCCTTTTATCAAACCTGCCGTGTCTATTTCCACACCGCAAAGAGCCATAGTCAAATTTTTAGGAAAAATTGCGCCCAAAATGTCGCTCGGAAATAAAATCGATGGCAGCAAAATATCACGCCTGCCCGCAGAACAAGAGGCCTATCTCTCCGACCCCTTAAACCACGGAAAATTGGGCGTCGGGCTGGCCATTGGTATGGTTGAGGGCGGCGAGTGGATTTTCGAAAATGCTGAGAATTGGAACAAACCTCTTTTGCTCGTTCATGCCCGAGAAGATCAGCTCACCGATTTCTCAACAAGTCAGTCCTTCGCTGCCAAAGCTCAAAACTGCACCTTCATTGCCTATGAAAATTGCGAACACGAAATTCATAATGATTGCCACCGCGCCGATCTTTACAAAGCGGTCGCCGAGTTTATCGAAAGCCAAACCTCATGAAACTGACCGTCTACTACCTTAAGACCTGCGACACTTGCCGTAAGGCTATCAAAGCCATGGAAGCTGCGGGGCATAAATTAAACCTTATTGACGTTCGCGCAGATGGCATCCCGGCGGCAGACCTAGCCCGCATCGAAAAGGCTGTCGGCTGGGAGAAGCTTCTCAATACACGCTCAACGACTTGGCGCGGCCTTAGCGCGGCAGAGAAAGCTGATATTAACACAGCAAAAGCCCTCGCATTGATGGGTGAGCATCCAACACTCATAAAGCGCCCTGTGATATCCCGAGAAAGTACTCAAGAGGGCGCTTTAATAACTGCGGGCTGGACGAAGGATGTCCAAGCAGACTTGAGCTAATTATTCGCCGCCAGCCGCTGCCGCAGCTTTTGCATCGGCCTTGGCTTTCTTTTTCATCGCTTTCGCTGCTTTCTTCGAGGCCTTTTTGGAAGCCTTCATTGCGGCAACATCCGGCTCGGGGCACCCAATTTGCTTGGCAGCCACGCTAAGCTTATCTTCATCGCTGGCGTTGGCTCCCAACTTGTCCAAGGCCGAGTTTCCACCTTGGAACACCACCTGATTGGCTGTCCCCGCAAGGGCGGCTTCCAGGAAACCAGATCCAATTCCCATGCTCGCCACGCCGCCGCTTGCCGCGCCGGCCAGTAGACCTAGGGCCAAAGTTTTACCAAAGCTTTTGGCCCGCTTCGCGCCTTGCGGACGCGCCATATAACCCATGGAGTTCTTGTAAAATGTCAAACAGGTTGGGCTCTGCTCACTAAGCTGATTAGGCGAGACGCCATCTACAGTGATTTTATCTTCAGATATTCCAGCAAAGAGCATGTCGCTGGTTGTCATTTTTTGTGGTGTTTCATCAGCGGCGTGCGGCGCGTAGGTCGCGCAGGCCGAAAGTGATAAGGTCGCAATGGATAGCGCAGTGACAGTTAAAAGCTTCATAAGCCTCCCCCAAGGAAATATGGTTAATGGAGGGGTCAGTAATTTAAAGGCTCGAGTCGCGCCAGAAGAAAATACAGTTAAAAGCTATAGCTTACTTGATAATTTCAGGAACAAATTGACCGTTTATAAATTTCACTGGGATCTCTTTTCCAGTATCAGGATCAATATAATACGGCTCACTTTCAATGATGGAAACAGCTTCACCTGCTGCGCCTGTCCGGTATTTTCCTAATTCGTCATCGCTCGGAAATTCCTTGTTCAGGCGTTCGCCCATATCCGCAATTTGTGCTGGCGCTGTTGGCGCTTGGGGTGCTGATTGCGGGATGAGCGGCATAGGCTGCGATAAAGGCGCCGCTGTAACGGTTCCGCTAGGCGCGGCAATTCCAGGGGTTGCCGCATAGGGCGATGGTACTTCAATCGGCTGCGCTATAGACGGCGCAGGAGTCGGCGTCGTTGTTAAAAAGCTAGGCAGTTCGCGCTGCGGCGCAGCATAGCTTGGCTGAGCGGTTGTAGGCGCATATTGCACGGGCGCCGCCACGCGGGCCGTTTGACCGAATTGACTGATCGCAGAAGGTATTCCCGCGACGGCCACATAGGATACAACTTCGCGAACGCCCCGTGTTGTGCTTGCGATTTGTGCTGCGCGCTCAAGCTCTTCTTGGTTTCGAGCCACGCCTAGTAAATAAACGACCCCATCATGGCTTTCCACATTTAGGTTACGGCTTTTAACATATTTATCCGCGGTGAGGCGCGTCTTCACCGATGTCGTCAGAAGTTTATCCTTGGCACCTCGAATGGCGCCCTGTTTGTCCTTAATAAGAATTTCATTTCCGACTTGATCCACGCGGGGCGCTGACCAAGCAATACGCTCTGCTTCAATACGATCCTCTTGGCGCTGTACGTTTCCTGCGAGCAGAACAATACCTTCACGAACATCAACATTTACGCCTTTTAACTTAAAACCATCTGCGCGGCGCATACGGGCCTTAATCACACGCTCGGCACTGACATCATTGACGGAACGCGCGAAGTTACGTTCATCCCCTTTTGTGACGCCTGCGGTGGTAACTGTTGTACACCCCGCAAGTGAGAGCGAAAGAATAGCGGCGGAAAATATGGTTAAGCTTTTCATAATGCGGATAGCTTTAACCGTCAGTGGTGAACCAAAAGTTACCAAAGCCCTTAATTTACAGCCATTTAATACCCCTGAAAGGCATTTGTAATGTGCTGGATTTTCCAGCGGCCAATAACATAGAGAAAATCATAGCGGATCTCGAAATCTACGGCCTGTAAGTTACGGCTTTGATTGAGGTAAATTTCTGCTGCGTCCATCAGGCGGGTCTGGTTTTCATAAGACACACTCTCCCGCGCCGCCTGTTCCGAGGCGCGCTGTTTAACCTCAACCATCGCAATAAGTGTCCCTTTGCGGGCAATGATATCCACTTCGCCCTGCCGCACTTTAAAGCGGCGCTGTAAAATCCGGTACCCTTTGAAGCGTAAATAAAGACAGGCGAGGTTCTCGGCGCGGCGGCCCGCTTTTTCATAAGACTGTTTTTCAGCCCTGCTTTTCATTTCAGCTTTAGCGCCAATTGATAAACATCGCGCTTGGGCCATCCGCATTGCGCTGCAATTTCAGCGCTAGCGCGCTTCACGCCAAGATCAGAGATTTGAACTTTAAGTGCGGATATGACCTCGTCTTCGCTCCAGCGCTCTCCCACCTTTGGAGGGCCCACCAACAGAACAAGTTCGCCGCGCGGAGGCTCGGCTTTGACAGAGTCGATGAGGCTTTCAAAACTCCCATGACGCGCTTCTTCATAACGTTTTGTCAGCTCCCGCGTCAGCGCCACCTCCCGCTCACCCAACACGCTTTGCATATCCTTCAAACACGCCGCAATTCGCGGGCCTGTTTCGAAAAAAACTAGCGTGGCTTTGACCGAAGTAAAATCTTCCAGAGCCGTTTTCCGCGCTCCTGACTTTGGCGGCAAGAACCCCGCAAATAAAAAGCGATCCGAAGGCAAGCCTGACTTTACCAATCCCGCTAATACAGCCGATGCCCCCGGCAGCGGGAAAACATCAATGCCCGCCTCGACAGCGGCGCGGACAAGTTTAAATCCCGGATCAGACACTAACGGCGTTCCAGCATCGGAGACGAGCGCCACTGCTTTTCCGCTCTGTAGGTCTTTTATTACCCCCGAGACACGCTTTGCCGCATTATGGTCATGATAAGGGCTTAGGGACGTCTTTATATCATAGGCATCCAAAAGCTTTCGCGTTTGTCTTGTATCTTCTGCAAGAATGATATCCGCCGCGCGAAGCACATCAAGCGCCCGCAAAGTGATATCGCGCAAATTGCCAATCGGCGTTGCGACAACGTAAAGGCCGTTTTCCAATTTTACATTGGCAAGCGAAACGGACTGTAATTCTTCGCCTGTTAAGTGTTGCGAAGGGTTTGCGTCGCTTATAGTGTTGTCATCAATCACAGGGTGGCCTTGAGTCTGCCTTTGGGGAAGAAATAGAAAGAGCTGTTATGGCGAAAATATCTGGCCTTGGCCATATCGGAATTGCTAGCCTGTCTTTGGCCGCTTTAATGATGAGCGCCTGCACAACCGTGCCGGTTCCCCAAGGGGAATATCCGACACGAGGACCCGTTGTTGAACGCCCGCCAACAGAGCCGGTTGTCACGCCTAACCCAACGGGTACAGAAACACCCAAAGAGGAAAAAGAGGTCGAGGTAAAAAACCCGCAAGGCACAGGTGACGCAGATCCAGATATCACGCCCGAACAGCCCACATTTGAAACGGGTGATTATTTTAATAATCGCGACGGCCTGACCCCGCCCCATATGGCAGGGCGCGATATTAAGCGTATGGCGCTGCTCCTCCCATTCTCATCCAAATCAGCCCGCCTACGCGAAGAAGCCGATTCTATGCTTAAAGCCGCAGAATTAGCTGTCTTTAACCGCGACGATTCTGATGTGCTATTGATGGCGCTTGATACACGCGGAACATCTGATGGGGCGCGCAGCGCGACGCGCTCAGCCATTAAATCGGGCGCAGATGTTATCCTCGGCCCCATTCTCGCAGGCTCCGTCAAAGCCAGCGCCCGCGAAGCCCGCCGCAGCAATACACCCCTCATTGCCTTTTCCACTGACCAAACCGTGGCCGGAAACGGAACTTATCTGCTCTCCTTCCCGCCAGAGGCCGAAGTGAAGCGTATAGTCGATTACGTCGCCACAACGGGAACAACACGCTTCGCCTATATTGGCCCACAAAGTGAATATGGCCGCCGCGTCAAAGGCGAATATGAAAGCGCCATAAAGAGCAATAGCGGCGAGGTCACAGCCTCAGAAATTTATGACGGCAGAGATATTTCCGTCATGCAAGAACCAGCCAAGCGCCTTGCGGAATTCCATCGCCAAGGCGAAATCGCGGCCAAAGCCAATGGCGGCATGACCCCTATGTCATATGAGGCGATTTTACTTCCCGAAGGCGGAACGGCATTGCGTTCCCTCGCACCGCTCTTCCCCTATTATGACGTGGACCCTGCCAAGGTACAGTTCCTCGGCACAGGTCTTTGGAAAAATGACGAGACCGTGCGCGAACCGGCCCTGAATGGCGGAATTTTCGCCGCTGCCGACCAAGACGCCAAACAGCCATTTTTAGATAATTATGACCGCACCTATGGCGATGACGCCTCGCGCCTCGCTTCACTCGCTTATGATGCCGTCGCAGTAGGCGCCTATGTCGCTGATGGTGATCCAAGAGGCCGCATGGCCCGCGCCGAAGACCCTAACGGTTTTTACGGTGTGGACGGGTTAGTGCGTTTTAACGCCAATGGAACGCCAGATAGAGGCTTAGCTGTTTATCAGATTAAGAATGGTAGGTTTGTGATTGTTGACCCAGCCCCGAAGACAGTTGTTGGGCCGAGTTAATTAAAATTATTTTTCGTGATAACGACTGGTTCGAGTTATTGGACAGTTTCAACTGCTGTCTTTTGAAACGAAAACCAATCAAACCCAGGGCGCATATACTCCAAGCTTAATTCATTTGATGTTTGTTGGGGCGCATTAGGTTGTGTTTTCCTGCAAACATCAAATAAATGATAACAGTAAAAACTCTTCTCACTGTCATAATTGTCCATTTTTAAATCATAGTCCCTTAAAACACGTTCAATTATAGGCGCATGCTGTTCCATCCAATAATTATTTTCATGTGTTTGAATAAACTGAATGACATGCATATCAAACTCCATGCCGCCTTCCAATGTTGATCTGTCGATTTGAACAACTTCGTCGTATAATAATTCATCTATCGAAGCTATATTGATGTAAGCTTTGAGGTCTTCTTCAGTTTGAGGAAAATACTCTAAATATGAGGTTATTGAAATGATTTGACTAATCCTCGGAAAATTCTCTTTAATTTCTGTTTTAAACCGAATTAAGTCAGGCCAAATATTTTTTAAATCACCTTTGCAATCATCTTCTAAATTGGCATCAAAGTTTGGATTTTGTTTAAGCGTAAACCAAAGCTGGTTTTGCTCATCGAACCTATTAGACCCCGAGTAAGCTACAAGCATCACAGGACAATTTAAGGGTTTTCGTATAACCTCTGGTAGCGCCTCTGGAGTTTCTGTCTTAGTCTCAAGTTCAAGATTAGACTCTTGGCTTTTAGAGCATGCACTAAGCAAGATTAAAGTGAGTGAAAATAAAAACTGTGATAAACTAAGTTGAATACTCATACTCAACTTTGAGCATAATTTCATATATTTGTCGACTAAGTCCGACTACTAACCAATTTGGAGTCAGAAACTAAAAGTTTCTCAGTCACTGTATTCAACAATAACCGCCCCTGAGCCGTTGCCGTCAATCTATTCCCCTCTCTCGAAACTAACTCATTTTCTACCAGTTCATCTATCACATCCCTCGGTAGGCCCCACCCCGAAACCTCTTCAAACTTTACGAGTGAAATACCCTCCTCAATCCGCAAGCCCATCAACAAATA
>JAHDCL010000019.1 GCA_020629875.1 Hellea sp. | reverse complement strand
CATCCAAAAACGCCCAAAACAGATCACGCTGTGTACGTTTATGCGCCTGCGCAGAGAGGCTCTCCGCTTTTAAAATCTCTGATGGCAAAGATTATCCCCTTATATTTTTATGGAATGTTAGCGGAAAAGAGATGGGGTGCAAAGGGGGTGTTAGAAGAGGGTTTTACTTCGCTCAGAGCGAGTCTTTGGGCCAGAGGCTAAAACGCCCAAAATAAGACATTGGGAATTTATATTCTCGACTGTCAAGCGAACCAGAGGGTTTCACACTTAGGTAAAACTTAAGAGTTGAGAGCTTTGTTTTGGGCGTTAGCACTGCGAACTAGCGAAATAGCGCTATTTATTGGCAATTAAAACGGTAGGTTCATCCCGGGCGGTAGCGGAATATCTCCCATGGCGTCTTTCATCGTTTTGGCTTGCGCTTCGTCGAGTTTGACTTTGGCGTCTT
Organism: Hellea sp.; assembly: GCA_020629875.1. GTDB lineage: Bacteria > Pseudomonadota > Alphaproteobacteria > Caulobacterales > Maricaulaceae > Hellea. The sequence goes on along the minus strand of JAHDCL010000019.1, from coordinate 37,295 downwards.
GATAGGCGGCGACGATGAGATCTTCGGCCATTTCCATGTCGTCTTGTTCAGCGGAGCCGAAAAGAGAAGGGTCTATTTTTAGGGATTTCATATTGCCCCCGCCTGCGAGCTCCACCGTTACGAGGCCTCCGCCTGAGCGGCCCTCCACGATAATGTCGGCGACCTGCGCTTGGGCCACTTTCATTTTTTCTTGCATTTGCTTTGCCTGTTTCATCAGGCCCATAAGATCTTTCATCACTTATCCTTATTCTGGGACGTCCCCGAAATTTCCGTCAATGACGTTACTTTCTACTGATGTAGGTTTTGTATCCCGAATTTCAATGAGCCGCGCATTGGCGAGCAGCGGATGATTAAAGGCCGGATGAGCGCGGTCCTTGGCATCTTGCTCGGCCCGGGCATTTTTCTTTATCTCGTTCAGAGTCGCGCCGCCGCCGCTGGTCTCTGGCGATACAATCCAAAGCTCCCCTGTGAGGTCTTTAATCGCCGACACAATTTTCCCCGGCAAAGAGACAGGCGCGCCTTCCGCGGGCTGAAAGGTTATGGCGCCGGGCTTAAACCGAATAGGCCTTACATAACGCTTAATATCGGACTTCAACCCGATCTGCGCATTTGGGATAGCCTTGACCAGATCCTCTAGCGAATTCAGCATAACCGTCGAATTCGGCGTGGGCGCGGCTTGCGGCGCTGAGAGCGGGGCCGGCGCAGACGACATCCCTCCCCCCGCTGAGGCCATGGCAGACCCTGACGGAGGTGTCGGCGCAGGCATTGATGGCGGCGAGGGAGAAGACGAAACCACAGGCGGCGTTATGCCTCCTGCTTTCATTTGTTCTATAATTTGCGCGGCTAGTTCAGGCGGCGGCATTTGGCCCGCCACAGAAAGCTTTAGCAGCGCCATTTCTGCGGCTGCCAGGGGCGCAGGGGCCATACGCACTTCGGTATGGGCCTTTAGCAGCATTTGCCAAATGCGCGTTAATTGACCAAGCGACAGTTTCTCCGCGAGCTCTTGGAGGCGCGCAATCTGGTCGGGCGCGGCGTCAAATGCGGCCTCGGGACCCAATGTCTTCGCGCGGCTAACCTCGTGACAAATATCGAGCATATCGCGCATGACAATGGCAGGGTCCGCGCCATCATCATATTGACTGCGCATTTCAGTTAAGGCGCCCTTCCCGTCCCCTGTCGCCGCCAAAGCAAAGAGATCAAGAATACGCACGCGGTCGGCCAGGCCGAGCATGGTGCGGACCTGTTCACCCGAGACAGCCGCTCCGTCGAGCCCGGCTTGGACAATGGCTTGATCGAGAAGTGAGAGGCTGTCACGAACAGATCCTTCTGCGGCGCGCGCAATAAGGGCCAGCCCCTCATCGGAAACATTTGCGCCTTCATTCTTGCAAATTTTAGACAGGTGAGCTTGCAGCGCATCGGCCTCGACGCGGCGCAAATCAAAACGCTGACAGCGCGAGAGAACCGTAATCGGAACTTTACGAATTTCAGTAGTCGCAAAAATGAATTTTGCATGATCTGGCGGCTCTTCGAGGGTTTTCAAAAGCGCATTAAACGCGCCCGCCGAGAGCATATGCACCTCATCGATAATATAGACCTTATAGCGGGCCGTCGCGGGCGCATAGCGGACCCCGTCCAGCATTTCGCGCATATTCTCTACGCCTGTGCGCGAGGCCGCATCCATTTCGAGAACGTCCATATGGCCAGACGCCATAATCAACTCGCAATGATTTCCGGGCGTACCAAGTTCAACAGATGGCCCTTTGACCGTGTCGCTCTCATAATTAAGCGCCCTTGCCAAAAGTCGCGCCGTCGTCGTTTTGCCAATACCGCGCACCCCTGTGAGCATAAAGGCATGGGCCACACGGCCAGCCTTGAAAGCATTTTGCAAGGTTGTGACCATGGCCTCTTGGCCAATCATATCCTCAAAGGTCGTCGGCCGGTATTTCCGCGCTAAAACCTGATAATTCTGACCTTTAGACTCGTCACTCATGCTGCCCTTATAGGCACGATTCTATGCAGGGGGAAGGGCTGAGACCGTGTTGTTCCACAGGGGATGTAAACTCCGATTAGTCTTGCGAAGACATAATGAACAGAATACCAGACGAGAAATTGGATTCATTTCATGACAAAGATTACCTACCGACCCGATATTGATGCGCTTCGCGCGGTTGCGGTGTTGTCTGTCATATTTTTCCATATTAAGGCTGATTTACTGCCCGGAGGATTTTTGGGTGTTGATATATTCTTTGTTATATCGGGTTATCTGATTACCAAGATTATATTAGGGTATGAAGGTACAGCTCGTAGCTTCTTCCCCGAATTTTATGAACGCCGTATTCGCCGTCTCATACCCCCCGCAATTCCAGTCGTTCTATTTTCATTGGTTGCGGGTTTAATATGGTTGTCAGCAGGCCAGATGGTGAGCCTAGCCAAAAGCATCTTGGCCTATAGCGGATTCGTGTCCAACTGGTTATTCCTTTCGGAGGTCAATTATTTTGATGTGCCGGCGCACTATAAACCCTTATTACACACGTGGTCGCTCTCGGTTGAAGAACAGTTTTATCTGTTATTTCCCGTAGTTATTTTATTGCTCAAAAAAATTCATGAAAAATGGGTCACCGTTTTTTACGCTGTGGTATTCATAAGTTCGCTTGCACTGAGCTATTTGTTTATGTTTTCTGGAAATAGTGAAGCCGGCTTCTTTAATAGTTTTGCGCGTTTTTGGGAGATTGCTTTAGGCGGCTTACTCGCCTGCGGAGTTCTGCCAACACTCACCTCTAAAGGTTTGAGGGAGGGATTAACAGCTCTGGGTCTTTTCCTTATCGCAATATCCTTAGTCATTGTAGACGAGACAATGGATTACGCTGGACTCGGCTCCCTAGCCCCCACCTTGGGCACGGCCATGGTTATTCATGCTAAAAGCCAAGGGTTAGGGAAACTCATCTCTTTACCGCCGTCGCGCGCCATTGGTCTCATCAGCTACGCTATGTATCTTTGGCACTGGCCTATCTTTGTCTACATTAAATTCATTTTTCCTAGCGCAGGGGCTGTTCATTACCTGTCTGCAATCGCGCTAACGATTTTTCTCTCTGCCCTCTCATATTTCCTCATCGAGCAACCTATCCGTAAGAAGACGTTCCTAAAATCGAAAAGCTCAGCCTACATCCTCGCGCTGATTTCAACCGCCTTGTTTATCACCATTTCAATCGCAGTAATTTGGGGTAAGGGTTGGCCACAGAGATTTTCATCGGCTAAAAACTATTCATCCCACAGAAATGCGCAGTTGATTGACTGGAGAGGAAAAACAGAGCTTGAAAAATGCTGGATAGATTACCGTTTTAACGTCGCTGACATTGCCGAGAGCTGTACCGAAGACATTCTGGGCCGTAAAAATGTACTTGTGATCGGCGACTCCCATGCCGCACATCTTTTGCCAGGCCTACGTAAAAACTTCAAAGAGACAAAATTTTCACTTTTGGCTGTAAATAGCTGCATTTTAACCAAGAGAAATGCCGAGAAAAGAAAAGCGTGTAACGATCTTACAGATTGGGTCGATACAACAGATTTCGGTCGGTTTGATGCCGTTATCTTTTCCTCTAGAAATATAAGACCCACGCCTCCGAACCTGGCCAAGAGGTTAGAAAAAATCTCCGAGCAAACCCAATTATATTATCTGGGCCCCATTCCTTATTTGGAGCCAAATATGCCGACCTTGTATCCAAAATTAGTTGGCGCGACGAGCGATGAAGAGATTGATAAAAGATTTCAGGCGGCGGTTTCCAATGACCAATTTGAGAAAGATAAAGCTCTAAAAGAACAATATGGGTCACACCCAAATATTACATATATCTCAATGACGGATATCATCTGTCCGGAAGGCACTTGCCAGTTTAGAGATCCGCAAGGCTGGCCTATCCTCATTGATAACTCACACATGAGTGTCGAAGCATCAGAAATGGTGATTTCCAAACTTCCCCTTAATTTTGAATAAAGTTTGGAACGCCGCGTCCGGGATTAGCTAGGCCTATAAGCCGGGATTTTATTTCGAGCAAAACGCAGCGCCGGTTTCTCAATGCATCTATGGAAAATAGCCGCTGTCAAAAGGAACGCCGTTATCAATGCTAACATATCAACACAAAGTAAAACAGCCTCTGGAATCTTAGCGTTTATAGAACTCAGAAAACCATCTTGATAGAAAGGCCCGATAACGCGCCAAGCGGCGATAACAAGTGGATGAGTTAAGTATAATGCGTAGGAAATTGTTCCGAGCCAAATGAGGACAGGCTGTACTTTTAGCTTTCCTAATTGCTCCAGAGAAACAACCGACCACAACAACAAGGACAATGGCAGCACAAGCTGCGCGACCCGAAAGTGTTTATCCAAAACACCGGAAATAATCATAAAAAGGATAATCAGTACACTCAAGCCCAAAGCAGGCCATGCAAAACCCTTCCCTCGTTCAAACCGCTGCAACATGCCGATAAGAGCCCCAGCCATGAAGAGGAAACTCAGGGGACTAAAAATTACTTTGAGGGCAGGATTGATGTCTCCGAAATTCAGGAAAATTCCAGCTATCGTTACAACGCCCCAAATGGCGAGCCCCCACAGCAATTTTTTTCGGAGCCCAAGGACTATTATTAACGCAAAGGTGAGATAGAAAAACAGCTCATGGATTAGCGTCCAGCCAACATCCAGTAACGGAGCCCGTTCCTGAGGGACTAATAAGAATGAACGTGCAAAATACCCCCATGCTTGGTCTTTCGGTATGATGTCCAGACTAGCCGGCGAGCCGTGAATGATTAAGAAAAATAACGCCATGAAAGATACACAAACCCACCAAAGCGGGAATATGCGCGCTGCGCGTATCGCTAAAAAGCTCATGGTTGTCTTTAGGCTTGCATCTGTATTTCTGGTCACCCAGACCATAATGAAACCGGAAATAATGAAAAACAAATCGACGCCGACCCACCCATAGGCGAAAATACCCGTCGTCTGCCTTAATCCTTCCAGAGCTTGAAGGCCGGACATATGAAGAAGCGCGACTCCCAAAGCGGCGATCCCTCGCAAGGCTTGGATTGTATTTAGCTTTGATGTGGTCGAGATACTCACGAAATTTCACAATTGAATTGACTGTTAAACGGGGTATCTAGCCTGCGCTCTTCGGAGACACAAGCAATGGTAAATTTCTATTTCTCCTGCAATCTTCACTAGGCAGATTCTACAAATTTTGTTAGCAAACGCTCATGTGGTCACGTTCTCTTGCTCCCCTTCTTACCTTATCCCTTCTGGCTCTGCCGGCTTGCGCGGCAACGCCCGAAGCCAAGGCCTCTGCGAGTGAGCCGAGCCAGAGCGCACCCGCGCCCAGTTATGCTCGGGCAGCTCTAACGCAGCAAGAGCGATTTAATATTTGGAAATCCGAATTTATAGCGCGGGCCGCTATGAAAGGCTATGATAAGGCCATGGTTGAGCGCCTTATACTGCCGGCCAAAATAGAAGAGCGTGCTCTTGAACGCGACAAAACCCAACCAGAATTTTCTAAACCTATCTGGTCGTATGTCGATAATGCCGCGAATGCTTCGCGCCTGAATGGCGGACGTAGTAAGCTCGCTGAGAACAGCGCAACCTTTGATGCCATTGAAGCCCGTTATAAAGTTCCCCGTCACATCCTCACATCTATCTGGGGGCTTGAGACAGCCTATGGGAAAATCATGGGTGATTATTATCCCGTCAACGCCCTAGCGACATTTGCTTTTGAAGGACGCCGCACCAAATTTGGTGAAAATCAATTATATGCCTTGCTCGACCTGCTCCAAAGCGGGGCCGTGCGTCAGGATCAACTGATTAGTTCCTGGGCTGGTGCCATGGGCATGACGCAATTTATTCCGGCTACTTTTCGAGACTATGCCGTAGACTTTGACCGGGACGGAAATAAAGATCTTTGGACGAATGAAGCGGATGCACTGGGCTCGGCCGCGCATTACCTCGCCCGTCATGGTTGGCGCTGGGGCGAGCCAGTGATGGCAGAAGTCGCCGTGGACAGCGGATTTGATTACAGCCTTATTGAGGGCAGCAAAAAGTCGGTAAATGAGTGGACAGCCCTTGGCGTGCGCCCCATTGGCGGACAACGCTGGTCAACTGATGCTGGGTTTCTTGAGGCGAAACTCATTGCCCCGGGCGGACATCGCGGGCCGAAATTACTAACCTTCAAAAACTTCGACGTTATCAAAAAATACAATAACTCAACAAGCTATGCTATGGGCATCACAGTTTTGGCCGAAGCCTTACGCGGAAAATCTGTCATCTCAACCGATTGGCCGCGTTCTGATAAACCGCTTTCATTTGAGAATAAAAAGGCAATGCAGCGAAAGCTGAACCAGCTAGGATTTAATGTAGGCGGCGTTGATGGCGTCGTCGGTTCGGGCACACGTAAGGGTATACGCGCCTGGCAAAAATCACGCGGTTTTCCCGCCGATGGCTACATGGAACAGACCTTATTTGCCCAGTTAATGGCCCAGAGATAGGGTTACAAATCTGTCATTAAACCTTTACAAATGGCCTTTTAACGTCAATATCCCGCCACAATTCAAACATACTAAGAATTCGTTAATCGGGAGAAGTAACATGAACAAACAACTATTAGCGGCCATGCTTGCCGCAACAGCCTTAACCTTTACAGCCTGTTCAAAAGCCGAAGACGCTGCACAAAAAGCGAAAGACGCGACTGTCTCCGCCGCTGACAAAGCTGGCGATATGGCTAAAGATGCTGGCGAAGCCGTGAAAGACGCGGGCGAAGCCACTATGGATAAAGCCGGTGATGTTGCCGAAGGTGCAAAAGACGCCGCAGGCGCCGCTGCTGATAAGGCAGGGAATATGGCTAAAGATGCCGGTACTGCTGTTAAAGATGCAGGCGCGGCCACAGTCGATAAAGCTGCCGACGTCGCCGAAGGCGCAAAAGACGCCGCAGGCGCCGCTGCTGATAAGGCAGGGAATATGGCTAAAGATGCCGGTACTGCTGTTAAAGATGCAGGCGCGGCAACTATGGATAAAGCTGGTGATGTTGCCGAAGGGGCAAAAGACGCCGCAGGCGCCGCTGCTGATAAAGCGGGCGATATGGCAAAAGACGCTGGCGACGCTGTCGAAAAAGCCGGTGATGCGATGAAAGATAAGAAAGAGTCCTACGGCTCTGGCGAATAAGTTCGTCAAAATCTAAACATCTCAACGCCTCGCTATTTGCGGGGCGTTTTTTATTGGTTAAATGGCCAATCTTGGTAAAAGCTTGCTATGCCAGCGCCAAAACCTCTTACGCAATGTGATCCACCACAACTTGATTGGAGCCGCCCGAGCACGCCCGCAGCCAGTGATTTTGGCGATATCTATTTTTCAACAGATGGCGGCTTGGAAGAAACCGAAGCGGTATTTCTAAAAGCTTGCGGCCTCCCTGAAGGCTGGCAGGACAGAACACGATATACGATCGGGGAATTGGGCTTTGGCTCTGGCCTGAATTTTCTGGCGGCCTGGCGATTATGGGAAGCCCGAAAACCAGAAAACGGCCGGCTCCATTTTGTCTCCATTGAAAAATACCCTTTTGACGCTCAACAATTACAGCAAGCTCTTTCGGCTTGGCCTGAGCTCGAAACTTATAGTTCGCAATTAATTGCCCAATGGCCGGGCCGAGTAAAAGGGTTTCATCGACTACACTTTGGCAGTGTAACTCTGACCCTCATTCATGATGACATCCTGAACGCGCTTGATAGTTTAGACGCCCGAATTGACGCCTGGTTTTTAGATGGATTTAGTCCAGCCAAAAACCCGGATATGTGGTCTGCAACCGTTATGGAAAAACTGGCGGACCTCTCATCTCCCGGCGCAAGGGTGGGGACCTTCACCGTAGCAGGATTTGTGCGGCAAGGCCTTAAGGATGCAGGCTTTATCGTAGAAAAAAAGGACGGCTTTGGCCGTAAACGTCATCGACTGGAGGCCACCCTCCCCGGCAACCCGCCGCCAGCACCTTCCCCGTCAAGACCCACAATCATTGGCGCTGGGATTGCCGGCGCGTCACTGGTTCAGGCCTTTGCTCGGCGCGGGATTAAGCCCATTGTCATCCACGACCCAAAACACAAAGCCGCCAGCCATAACGCGGCAGCGCTCATAAAGCCGCGGCTTGACCTTCAAGACAGGCCCGAGAGCCGGTTCTTTTTGGCGAGCTATTTATATGCTCTGCAGGTCTATCGGGATCATGCCCTCACGGAGGGCGTGACACATTTGGCAAAGTCCGAAGCAGAGACCGCTCGCTTCACAAAGCTTGGCACGCAAGCCCCGCTTTCGGCCGACCATTTATATTTCAACAAAGACAAGAACCAATTGAATTTAAATCACGCCTTAGTCATTTCCCCAAAGGCAATTCTCGGTGACTGGCTGAGGGATATTGACTTGCTGGAAGACGCCCCCTCAAAAAATGGCTTAACAATTTTTGCGGCGGGCTATGGACTGAAGGAATTGGTGGATGACCCGAATATTCACCTCCGCTTCTCCCGGGGGCAATTAACTTGGGCAGATGGAAATTTGGAAAGGCCCATAACTTATGGCGGCTATGCTTTGCCGCTAAAAGACGGGCTGCTATTAGGGGCAACCCATCAACGCTTAGACGGGACAGACCCGTTCGCTCTTAAAGAGAGCGATGATAAGGAAAATTTGGATAGCTTTGAAACTTTCACGGGCCAAGCGGCAACTAAATCCCAAACCCCCTCTCGCGCGTCGGTGCGCGTGACCACCACAGATACCTTGCCGCTTCTGGGCGAACTTAATGAGGGTGTATGGGTCTTAACCGGTCTTGGCTCTCGAGGTTTTGTATTCGCGCCGCTTCTGGCCGAGGCCATAGTGAGTAAAATTTGCGGCGACCCACTGCCGATTGCTAAACAGAACTGGCTTCGGTTTAGACCACGATAGAGTGCGTTTTCGGGCGAGAGAGAAGCCCAACCCGAAAACACACCCATCATAAACCGCTTTGAAGGTAGCGGTTTATATGTGGTTCCTTTGGTTTGCGCCCACTAATTGCTGACAGAAATATCTGCCGCGCCGCGTTCCTTGCTGCGCACTTCACCGGTGACTTCCTCAACGTAAATATCACTCGCGCCTGAGGCTATAAGGTCGGCATTTTTTGCTGTGCCGTCATAGTCAATATCGCTGGCGCCGCTGGCGGTGATTGTTAGCATTTCAACATCACCCCCATCGATAGAAACATCCGCACTGCCCGAAACATCGACTGAAATACGCTTGCCCAAGACATCGCCAACATCCAGATTTCCTGATCCGCTCGCATCATAGATGAGATCACCGTCGACATCACCAACATCGATGTCACCTGACCCTCGGCTTTCCGCGGCTAAGGAGCCCGCCACATTCTCAAAGCTGATGTCGCCCGAGCCTGAAACACTAACGTCAACGCTTTTAACATCACCAAAGTCTGCATCTCCGGATCCAGAGACTGACAAAAAGACAAGGCCTGCATTTTCAACATCCAGATCGCCTGATCCCTTTATGGTAACATCCACATCGCCTACATTCCTTGCCGTTAAGTCGGCTGATCCTCGTATGTCTGCGCGCAAATCGCCTGCCACATCACCCAAATCTACCTTCCCGCAGGAGCGTAAATCTAAGTCAGTTTCGCCTAAGTCTTCGGCTGTGAGAAATGTAATTGAATTGTCGATGACCAGAACCGTATCACTCGGTGCTCGGACAGTAATCTGCGGGTAATCTTCCAGGTCCTCATAGCCTCCAAACTCACCGTTCTTCTCTTTATTGAAGAGACCAAAGCTATAACTACCGTAATAGCCCTTACATTTATTTCCGTCAGGCTTGGTAATACCCCCATCGATTTTAAGGTTTCTACCCTGCTCGACGAGGTTCACCCCTTGCATATTTTTGTCGGAGGTGATGGTAATTTTGTCGGAGGCACTATTTTCTATTTTAATAGTTCCCACAAAGTCTTGAATGAAAAGTTCAGGACCCTGTGCAAAGGCGGTGCCTGCTAGCATGGTGCTAGCGAGAGCGGCCAAAGTTAAACGTTTTAACATCGCCGCCTCCTAAAAGCGGATCGCAATAATACGACCCTCTTTCATCTTTAATCTGATTGCGAAATCAGACTCATTGGTCACATCTGTGGTAATTCCCTCTGCATCGGCGCTGATGACAATGGCACCTGCATTCAGCTCGACAGATTTCGGGGTTAAGTGTTCAGCGTTAAGGCCTAATCCGCCAACGCCTATGAGTGATATTAAAGTCACTTTGATCATGTCTCTCTCCTTTTATGATCAAGTTGTGAATGGCCAGGCCTAGTTTTCTAGGTCCCGGAAGTCGCGGCGCAATTTCCATTCTTTACTCGTGATTGACCGCTCTAAATCTTGCATCCGAGTCTCCAAGGATCTGAATTTTGATTTAACATCACGGAAGCTTGTCGTGCGAACCATTGGCTCTTCTGGGTTTTCCCGTTGTTTACGGCGGGCCTTACGCGCTTCTCGATATTCCCGGCGATAGGGTGCCCGTGTATCCTTAGGAATAAAAATCCAGAGGATAAAGTATGCCAGAATTGGGAAGCCGAGGAAAATCACAGACAAGACAAATGCAATGCGCATAATTGTGTGATCAATTCCGAAGTAATCTCCAAAACCGGAACAGACACCGCCAAATACGCCATCTATTTTATTCCGGCGAAGCTTTTTATGCGGCTCCGAATATTCGTAGCCATCATCACTCCAATCCCAATTCATGTCATTTAGTGCGCGATGAGCTTTGTTCTTATATCGTTTTGTCATTATTCTCTCTCCAATTCGGAACCTCGTCATCGAGGATGCGCTCTAAAACATTTACGCGCTGATCTAGTATATCGGCTATCTTTGACATCTGATCGAGCTCCGCAATCTGATCACCGCTCATGTGGTTCATCATTCGCTCTTTGTGTTTATAGTGCATTTTTAGCATTCCTGATCCAATGCCCATAACGATGGCGATAATCGGAATCATGAATACAAGAATCTCGGGTCGTAACATTATCAGTCTCTCTCTTTAATGGTTGGCCCGGGGCTGCGCTTGGCAGTTTGCGAGTTGAAGGGGGAAGTAGCACTCCGCCGGAAGTCGCAGACCCGAGCCTATTCTATTACTTGTTTGCCGCTTTTTTTGCTGGCTTCTTAAGGCTAGCTTTCAATGCTGCGAGCTCGTCTTCAATGGCCTCATCAGCTTCTAGGGCTGCGAATTGGCTCTCGAGGCTCTCTCCTGACCCAAGATCAAAAGCTTCAACATGAGCTTCAAGCTCATCAACTTTGCGCTCCATACGCTCATAGCGCGCTAAGGCATCGTCAACTTTACTGTCTTTAAGCACTGTGCGCATCCGGATCTGACCACTGGCCACATTTGTCCGCATCATCAGCGCCTTATGTTTGGCTTTTGCTTCGTCGAGCTTTGTTTGAAGCTTTGACAAATCACCATCCGCCTTAGCAACAGCTTCGTCCAAGATATCAATTTCTTTTAGAACGACTTCACTCATTTGCTCGGCTTGCTGTTTAGCAGCAAGGGCACCCCGGGCGAGATCTTCGCGATCTTTGGTCAAAGCGAGTTCTGCTTTTGCGGCCCACTCGCCGGCGCGGCCTTTATAAGCCTCTGCTTTGCGAGATAGTTCTTTACGCTCTGCGATGTTACGAGCAGCGTCTGTGCGAACTTCAACCAATGTGTCTTCCATTTCCTGAATAATCAGGCGGGCGATCTTCTCCGGGTTCTCTGCCTTGTCAATCATGGCGTTGAGGTTGGAGTTGATGATGTCACCCATGCGAGAAAAAATTCCCATAATACGTCTCCTTAACGTGGTGTTTTAAAAAATTGCTGAGATGATAAAACCGGCGGCGAAAAAGCCCCAACATTCCATCTTGCGCGTTGAAAGGTAGCGAAGGAAGCGGGCGCCCTTTAAGCGCCAGCTATCACCTTCTTCTCTGTAATCGTCATAACGGCTCATGCTCGTTCCTTTTTCTTAAAATCCGAAGCCAGCGATACGAGCGCCGCTTGAACGACGGCCCATCAATGCGCTGTGACGGCGTGAACGTGTGTGACGGACTGGGTTACTTGTTTCAAAAGCAGGAATGGCACTTCCTGTTTCGCTACCGCCGTCTATGTCAAAAGTTCTATAAGTCATTTTCTCTCTCTTTCTTTTTTGTCGTCTCCTATGCTGAGACGTTTGCCTCAGCGACAAATTCAATATGTGCATTTTCCTCAAAAGAGTCGAGAAGTTTTAAGTCACTGATTTAATTGTGTTTTTTCATTTTTCCAAAGTGAACGATGGATGAATTTAGTATTTTTTACTATTAATTATTGCAATATGGCCAAAAATATTAGTATAAATAGTCAATGTCAGCTATACCCGCACAGCCCATTGGACAATCCGATTCCTTCCACGCCCTACTCGACAGGGTATCCGATGCCGCCTCTCTAGACCGCCCCGTCATTGTGGTGGGTGAACGCGGCACGGGAAAAGAGATGATTGCCTCGCGTTTGCATTTCCTTTCCCCGCGCTGGGAAGCTCAGTTCGTGAAGGTAAACTGCGCGGCCTTTTCCGACGAGATGCTTGACCGCGAGCTTTTCGGCGAAACATTCATGGATGGCCGCGATGATACGAATGGCCGATTTTACGAGGCTGACGGTGGCACTATATTTTTAGACAATATAGATGCACTCTCTCCGCGCCTGCAGGAAAAACTGATGCGAGCTGTCGAATATGGAGAATATGAAGCTGGCGGGGAGGCCCATACCCAGCAGGTCGATGTCCGCATTGTGACGGCAACAGGAAGAGATCTACCCGCGGCCGTCGCCCGCGGCGAATTTCGCGTCGACCTCGTCGACCGCTTGGCCTTTGACGTTATTACAATACCACCTCTACGCTACCGCCCCGAGGACGTCGCTCCGCTTGCTGAGCATTTTGGCCGCAAAGTTGCGGCATCTTTGGGAGCAGAGAGCTTTCCTGGCTTCACCCCTGAAATCATGGTGGAAATGGAAACCCGTCAGTGGGCAGGGAATGTAAGAGAGTTAAAAGCCGTTATCGAACGGAACATCGCCCAAGCCTATCTTCGGGATGAGAGCCTGAGCACCCCAATTTCATCTCTGAGCTTTGACCCCTTTGAAGGACCTTACCGCCTAAGAGATGCCGCGCCCGCATCGTCTTCTCCGCCCCCTATTTATAGAGAGACCACAGAGTCCTCTAGTGACCCCTCCAATATTGAGGCATTGCAAACACCTCCCGCGCCACTGGAGAACAAAGCGAGTTTTGCGGAACGCGTTATGATCTTTGAGCGCCGCTTAATAGATGAAGCATTGAAGCTCTCAGAGGGCCACCAGGGCAAAGCTGCAGAGCATTTAGACTTGACCTATCACAGTTTTCGCGGCCTTTTACGAAAGCACGGCTTAAAAAAATAAACAGGGCCGCACTTAATATCGGGGAATAAATTATGTCTCAACCTGTAGCGGCCCTAGGGGCAATATCGGCATTGGTTTTATTAGCGGCGTGCCAACCTGCCGCCTCCCCCGAGCCACCCCTGCCGCGCCAAGACAACTCCCCTATCGCTGAAAAGGTTGAGGTGAACCCCTTAAAGGACGCCTATTTCGGCGATCTACACATTCACACGAAAAACTCCTTTGATGCCTTTATATTCGGAACGCGCGCCACACCCGATGACGCTTACCGCTTTGCCAAGGGAGCAACGATTAAAAACGGGGCGGGTGCCGATATAGCGTTAAGCGGGCCGCCATTGGATTTCTTGGCCGTTACAGATCACGGCGAATATATCGGCATTGTACCGGCCATGCGCGATTCGAACTCCCCTATTTCGAAAACCAAGACGGCTAAATCTATTTTTGGAATCGCAGCAACGAACCGGCGCGCAAACTTTCTCAAGGTTGGTACAACGGTTGTGAACGGCGAAGAGATTGAGGACATATATGACAGGGCTCATATGAATTCTGTTTGGGCCGAAACTGTGGCCGCCGCGGATCGTCATAATACGCCGGGAAAGTTCACAACATTTGCCGGATATGAATTTACGGCGATGACACAAGTCACGGATCTGGCGGCGGCGAACCTTCACCGCAATGTTATCTTTGAGAACGAGGCACCTGACCAACTTTTCACGACGCTCGATAGTACAAATCCCGAAGACTTATGGGCTTGGATGAATCAGCAGCGCGCGGAAGGCCGCGATGCCTTGGCCATTCCGCATAATTCAAATGCTTCGAACGGACAGATGTTTGCAAATGTGACCTATGACGGCTCGCCCTTGCCTGAAGACTATGGGACGAACCGGCTACGCAACGAACCTTTGGTCGAAATCTCGCAAATCAAAGGCACCTCAGAGGTTCACCCGAGCTTATCGCCCAATGATGAATGGGCTGACTTTGAGCAATATGAATATTTAATTGGTAGCACGGCGAAATCTACGCCCGATACCGGAAGCTATGTACGCCCCGCATTGGGCCGCGGCCTGTCGATGAAAAACAATCCGTATAAATTTGGTGTTATTGGATCAAGCGATACACATTTGGGCGGAGGATCATTTAATGAAAAAGACCACTTTGGCAAATTCCCACATGATCTTGATCCGGAAAATCGTCAATCCACACCTCCCAAAGAGGCAAAGCAATGGCCAAAAGAAGCCGAAGCCAAAGTCGACCTTATCGCCACGCCGCAATATGGCGCCTCGGGGCTGGCGGGAGTTTGGGCCGAAGCCAATACGCGAGAGGCCTTATTCAGCGCAATGCGGGCCAAGGAAACATTCGCAACGTCGGGCCCGCGAATTCGCGTGCGTATGTTTGCGGGTGAAAGCTTCAGCCCGTTACTACTCACCAAACCCGATATGGTCAGCAAAGCTTATGAGGGCGGCGTGGCGATGGGCGGAACCCTAAAGAGCAAAGATAGCTCGCCTGACTTTGTGGCTTGGGCAATGATGGACCCGGCCGGCACACCTTTACAGCGGCTTCAAATTATAAAAGTCACGTCAGAGGGTGAGCGCATATTTGATGTAGCCTGCGCCAATGGGAAAGCCGTTAATTCTGAGACCTATCGCTGTCCGGATAATGGTGCGCGCGTTGATCTCTCAACTTGCGCTACAAATGATAGTACAGGCGCTACGGAGCTAAAGTCTATTTGGCAAGACCCAGAATATGCGGCGGGGGAGAAAGCGGCCTATTATCTACGCGCGCTTGAAAACCCGAAATGCCGCTGGAGCACATGGGACGCCGTTCGCAATGGAACGCCACCAAACCCCGCCATGGAAACGATATTACAAGACCGCGCTTGGGGCTCACCCATTTGGGTGACGCCGTGATCCGATAAACAATATTACCAGCCCTACAACCCAAGACGCCCATTTTTCAATCATGTCGGCAAGGGGGCCGGAAATATTGGCAAAAATAACGGCTATAAAAAACCCTACTAAAATCGCGGCCAATATATATCCGCCTTTCACGCGCCACCCCAAACACTTCGTCAGGATAGTCGGGCCAAAGGCTGCGCCCAGCGCAACCCAACTAAATAAGACGCGCGAGAAAATATCTTTGGGTAAAAAGAGGGTCATCATCACGGCGATTATCGCAATGCCGACCATCGCAATCCGGCCAAATAACAGGGCTTCTTTCGGGGTCTTATAGGTCACGCCCATATCATGAGAGACGGCGGAAGCTGCCGCCAGTAAAAGACTATCCACCGTCGACATGACAGCGGATAAAACCGCCGCCGTAACAACGCCGGCTAAAACAGCTGGCAGGTAAGATTTGGCCGCAGCAAAGAAGAGACCTTCTTGCCCCGTCTCCACGCCCGCCGCGCGTCCGGCTAATGCTAGGCATACAAGTCCCGTATAGATTATAGCGCCCCACCCGATGGTGATGGCCGCGCCCTTGCGCCTCTCAGATGGAGATTTTACCGCCATAATACGATTGAGAAGTTGCGGCTGACCCAATGCGCCCAGCCCCGTACCGAGCAAGCCCATAGCCGCGCCTAATCCCGTCATACCAACAGCCTCGCCCGTCAGGCTAAAGAAAGAGCTCGGCTCCTGCGCCTTTAAAGTGGTGAAGACCTCGCCCATACCGCCAGCGGCATGAACCGTTGCCAGGGGTACAAGAATACAGGCCAACATCATGACCGCAGCCTGAAGCGCATCCGTCACAGAGGCCGCTAAAAAACCACCAAGCAGACAATAGATAATAATAATGGCCGCCCCGATGAGAATGGATTTAACCGCATTTAAGCCAAAGACCTCGGTCAGCGCGTTCCCAGCGGCCTGGAATTGGGAACTGATGTAAAAGACGAAACAGAAAAGTATCATGGCCGCACAGACAATGCCAATACGGCGGCGCCAATGCGCGGCGACATCAGAGGTTATAAAATCAACGATGGTCAAATAACCGCGCTCGGCTGTCTCAGCATTAAGGCGCGGCCCCATGACAAGCCATGTCATAATATAACCCCCGAAAATACCCGGGATCAACCAGAGCCCAACAAGCCCTTTGCTATAAACAATACCGGTAAATCCCAAAAGCACCCATGCACTGGAGGTTGAGGCAGCGTAGGATAAACCCGCTGTCCAGGCCCCGAGACCCTGTCCTGCGAGGAAGAAATCGTTTTCCGTACTTATCCGCTTAGAGGCCCAGAAGCCGACGCCGAGCAGTAGAACTTTATAAAAGACCAGCGTTATCAGAACAACGGTGGTCGCTTGCATTATGCGGCCTTTTTAATCTGAACTGGAACGGCGTTCAATACTGCATTACCAGACAGATCATCGACGATGGCGGGATCCGTTAAATCATTCATTGAAACGCCGGGCTTATCCGCTGCCACGGAGAGCTTAACGCCCTTGCGGCCATGACCATAACCGTGCGGAATGGAGACAACACTTGGCATTATATCCTCTGTGATTTCGACGGGCAGCTCTACCTTGCCGACATGATTAAAAACCTCGGCCATATCACCCTCACTTAGGCCAAGCCCAGCTGCGTCATCTGGATGTATCATCAGCGTACAGCGGTTTGGGCCTTTCAGCAGGCGATGTGAATTATGCAGCCAACTATTATTGGAGCGCACATGACGGCGACCAATAAGGCTAAAGGCATCCTTTGCGGGAGCTGTAAAATCTGACCTAAATGCAGCTAAGTCTTTTAGCGGCATTTCAGGCGCGCAGTGAATAAGGCCATCATCTGTTTTCAAGCGATCCGGCAAGCGCGGCTTAAGCGGGCCCATATCATAGCCGTTGGGATGCGCCTCAAGTTCGGCGAGGCTTATCTTATGCGGGGAGCTTTGCAGAATTTGGTCCAGCACGATATGCGGTTCTATTTTTGCGGGCGGTTCATTTTCGCCTTTGGCAATGCGGATAGCTCCCTCAAGATCCGCCATGATTTCCCAATCCGATTTACTGCTCTCATCTTTTTCAATTAGCGCCGGCGAATAGACGGCATAATTTCGGATGGCGAGCGGGGTAAAGAAAAGCGGATAATGATCTTTCTCAAGCGGGCCGCAAGGCGGCAAGATATAATCCGCATGGCGCGTGGTTTCGGTAATATACATATCAATCGACACCATCAGGTCGAGCTGCTCTAGGGCCTCATCCAATTGCCGCCCGCCCGGCGCGGACAGAACAGGGTTGCTGGCAAGGGTGAGCAAAGCCCCAATTTGGCCTTCCCCTGCCGTCGTAATTTCAGGCGCGAGCTCCGCGGCAGGAAGCTCGCCCAAAACTTCGGGACGGCCCGAAAGCCGTTGATGATAGCGGCCATAGGAACCCGTTCCGCTCCGCTCCACGGGGTCAATAAGAGGGTCAGGGAACATGACGCCGCCCTCACGGTCTACATTGCCCGTCGAGATATTGAGCAGCTGAATGAGATAGTGGTTTAAGGTTCCGTAGCGCGTGACCGATACACCCATGCGTCCATAGACAATAGCAGGCTGACCACTGCCAAGCTCCGCCGCGATGGCGCGGATATCACTTACGGGAATGCCGCAATATTGCGAAAGTTCATCAAGATTAAATTGATGTATCTGTGTCCAAGCCTCGTCCCAACCCTTTAACATCGGCATGAGGCGGCCCGGATTGACCAAGCCGGCCTCGTCCAGAGCCAGAAGGAGCCCCAAAAATAGTGCTGTATCTGTTCCGGGCCGGATAAAATGATGACCGTCTGCGACCTTGGCAGTTTCGGTGCGGCGCGGGTCAACAACGACAAATTTCCCGCCGCGTTCTTGCAAGCGCTGAATACGTTTTCTTACATTTGGTACAGTCCATAACGAACCATTTGAGGCGAGCGGATTACCGCCTACGCAAAGCATATACATGGTACGGTCAATATCAGGCACAGGATAAAGTGCATTATGACCATAAACCCATTTTTGGCAGATCATATGGGGGAGTTGATCCAAGGTAGACGCAGAATAAAGCCCCCTCGCGCCCCAGGCTTTGGTCAGGCCGCGCATGGAAAAGCTGCTCGAATAATTATGAGCATTAGGGTTACCTAGAAAAATAGAAGCAATTTTCGGGCCCGCCACAACCTGCTGATGCTTCGCTGCAATTTCGCTAAGGGCTTGATCCCAACTGATCTCTTCCCATCCGTCACCCACTTTTTTTATCGGCTGACGTAACCGGTCAGGGTCGTTTTGAATATCCGGAATAGCTGTTGCCTTAGGACAGATATAACCTTCGGATAAGACATGATTAGGATTGCCCGTCACCTTGGTGACCTCACCATCCTCGACGGTCATCAATACACCGCAGTTCGCTTCGCAGATA
Organism: Hellea sp.; assembly: GCA_020629875.1. Classification (GTDB taxonomy): domain Bacteria; phylum Pseudomonadota; class Alphaproteobacteria; order Caulobacterales; family Maricaulaceae; genus Hellea. The sequence continues at coordinate 18,498 of JAHDCL010000019.1, read as the reverse complement.
TGACAGGTACGGGCGTGGATTTCAGACATAGGGTTCCCCATTATTTTGGGGTCAATATGCCGTGCTAAATCTCATTTGCAACGCAAGAATGGGAATATTTAGCGGCGCGTTATCTCTTAGACAACAAATCTACCAATTCCGCGACCTTGGTTTCTCTGTCGAGGATGTCATCGCTTGCGATGGCAGCGGCCAAGCAGTGATCAACGTGATCTTTTAACAATTCGCCTTCGACGCGCTTAAGTGCCGCCGAAACAGCTTTGACCTGCACGAGAATATCGACGCAATAACGATCATCTTCGATCATTTTTTGCAGACCACGAACTTGCCCTTCAATACGCGAGAGGCGCTTTAGGCTGGAACTGCGGCGAGCTTTGCGATTTTCTTGCATATGATGACCAATTTGTGAGTTGCTTTAACAAACTTCATATACCATAGGGGGGTATGCGTTTAAGTGCAACATTATTTGCCATTATGGCTCTTTTTGCTGGAACGGCCCAAGCCCGCCCAGTCTCATATCCTGATGCTTGGACGGTGATGCTTAAGAATGACGATTCTCAAAATAGCGCCCATATTCATTACACCTTGGATACGCAGCATAGTCTCGGCCTGCGTTTGCGTTATGACCGTGAAGGTGATTTTACCTTTACGGGCGCGCAGCTTAACCGCCTCGTTAAACGCTGGAATAAACCCGACAGCCAAGCCAATCTTTATGGCCGTATCGGGGTTGGGCAGGTATCTGATAATCTTGATAGCTCTGAAATGCGCCTCAAACGCGAGAGCGATGAAGGGCTGTTTCTAGGTATTTCAGGAGATTGGGAAACGCGGCGTTATTTTGTCTCCGCAGCTGCCGAGCATTGGGAAAGCGGGCGCTTTGGGGAGTATTCGAGTTTTCACAGCCGCCTCGGCATTGCGCCCTATGTGGCCAATACGGGTGCACTTCATACCTGGATAATGGTTGAGGGGCATCACCGCCCTGAGAGCCAGGATAAGATGGCGGCGACAGCCTTACTTCGTTTTTTTAAAGGGCCTAGCTTACTGGAAGTCGGCATTGACGACCAAGGTGAGCCCCTGCTTAATTACATTCATCGCTTTTAGGAGATTGATATGAAACTACTCTCATCCTTAGTAATCGCAGCCACAATATCGTTGGCCCCGGCAATCAGTTTCGCCAAAGATAAAAAAATGAATGGCCCCGAAGTTGTTGAGATAGCCGATATTTCTGTCGGATTAAGCGGCCTTGTCTGTGACTTCTGCTCCATCGCGCTCAATAAGACTTTCAAAAAACGTGATGAGGTGCGCGGCACCTATGTCGATTTGGATACCAAAATTTTGTCAATTGCCCTGAGTGATGACGCGGCTCTTGAAAATGATGAAATTATGAAACTTGTCAAAAAGGCAGGCTATTCGACCACAAAAATAACGCGCAAAGACGGCAGTGAATTTATCCCGCCCGCAAAGTCTTGAATCCGTTGGTGAGCAAAACGAAAATCGCTTTCCGGGAAACCGCGGCCCCGACCGTTGCCTTACTGACGAGCCTCTCCACGCTTATTTGCTGCACGCTGCCCGCCGTTATGATTACGCTGGGTATGGGGGCGGCACTATCATCACTGACGTCAAATATCCCGCAGCTCATCTGGCTCTCCGAACGTAAACCTCTTGTCTTTGGCGGCTCATTTGTATTGCTATGCTTGGCCTGGGGCGTGAGATATCTTACCCGTAATATGCCCTGCCCCGCCGATCCAGCCCAAGCGAAAATATGTGCGCGGCTCCGCAGCTTTGGCGGCTGGGTTTTATATATCGGCTTTGCCGTTTGGGCGATCGGCGCTTTTTCCGCCTTTATACTCCCAAAACTATTCGCCTAGCGCCTCTTGTATTTTTAGGGCGCATTCTGCATCCTAAGGCCTAGGAGCGCGCAATGACCCGGTGGGTATTTTCAATAATCATAATTTTTTTCACGGCTTTTTCAGCTTTCGCGGCGGAAGACGAATTTGATGCCGCCAATTATTCGACCTTTATTGAAGAGACCATGAAGGCCTCGAACGTCCCCGGCCTCGCCGTAATCCTGTTTGATAAGAACGGTATTATTTATGAAAACGCCTTTGGTATTGCAGGTCCGGACCATAGAGCTGTTACCTTGGACACACCCTTTCAGCTCGGATCGGTAAGTAAGTCCTTCGCCGCCTTGACCATCCTTCAGCTCGCCGGAGAAGGAACAATTGATCTGGATGCCCCCGTCATCAATTATCTACCCGAATTTCGCACGGCGAATTCGGACAGCTGGAAAGCAGTATCCATTCGTCATATTCTTAGCCATCGCAGCGGCTTTTCAACCTTTAACGGAAACCAACTTCAAGAAAGTGATTATCGCGAAGCTGATGCCCTAAACGAAGCGATATCACAGCTCGGCAAAGCTAAACTGAAATCAAAACCAGGCGAAATTTACGAATATTCAAACGCGAATTATATTCTGGCCGCAGCGGTGATAGAAGCCGTAACCGGGCAGAGCTATGAAATTGTAATAGATGAGCGGGTATTCAAGCCACTGGGCATGACTAATAGTTATATTCAAATGCCTCTGCGCGAGAGCGCAAAAGAAGCGACAGGCTATCGGCAGTGGTTTGGAAAACCTGCCGCTTATCCTCATATTCCGGGGCGAGTCTGGATGGCGGCTGGCGGCACCACTGCGAGCGCTCGCGATTTAGCAAGCTACCTAACGGCCATTGCCAATAAAGATCCGCGCATCATGCCCGCAGCCTCATATGGGAATGAACTTACCGCTCCTCAGGGCGTAGTCGAAGGGGACTATGCCTATGGGCTGGGATGGATGCTGTGGAAAGAAGGAAGTCGTCAACTCGTCTATCATAGCGGGTTAAATGGAGGCTTTGCAGCGCGGGCCGCCTTTTTCCCTGATGATCAAAGCGGAGGACTCGTCCTGACAAACCAATCGGGCAGTCTTCAAGCCGACGTGCCCAGAGCGGTACTGCGGAAAGGCTTAAATTTAGACCACGGCCTAACCAAGCCTTCAACAGGGCAGCATATAATGGTTTGGGGATTGCTCGCGACGACCTTCACTTTACTGGGTTCGTATTTCTTATCGACCGTCCGTTTTGCCAAATATGCCAGATCCGTTGAACGTGTAAATCTGTTGCGGCGTGTTATTCCCTCGATGCTATTGTTCGGCCTAGCCTTTGCTTTAATCAAGCTTGTGCCCAAAGCGAACGGCATAACTCTGGGCGGTATGAAGGTTTTCGTCCCGGACATTTGGTTATGCCTAACCCTTAGCGCCGCGATAGCGGTGATTTGGGGCGTGACGCGTTTAGTTTATCCGCGATAGGCCAAAATACGCTGCGCCTTTTTCACCACAGGTGCTTCGATAAATTTCCCGTCGAGTAAAACCACATTGCCATTTGCAGCTTTATCAGCTGCAATTACTTTTTCAGCATAGGCGACTTCTTCATCACTGGGCGCAAGTGCTGCATGAATACGCTCAATTTGCGCGGGATGAATGGCAGAGCGCGCATGAATACCAAGCGCTTTAGCTTGGCGGGTTGTTGCTTCACAATCGTCAAGATCGCGCACTTTTATATGCGGCACATCGAAAAGCTGAACATCAAAAACATTTGCGGCCATGACAAGACGCGAGCGCGCAAAGAGATGGGTTTCCCAACTCAGGTCACAATCAACATCGCCCGCGTAGTCAATCGCCCCATACATCCCCATGGTAACACGGTCATGGGAGAATATGTCTTCGCAATTTATCAGCCCCTCGGCGCTCTCAATTATCGCAATAAATGTTCCGAGCTTATCCGCCAGCGCAGCATCCAAAACATTTAGTTCAGATTTGGACGCGACCTTGGGAATCATAATAAATGGCAGGGTCAGATCGCATTTCTGCAGCGCTGCAATATCAGCCCTCCCCTCCGGCGTATCCACACCATTTATGCGCAGAGAGACATGTTTGTGCTCGGTCTTTGTCAGCCAATCCAATACATCTTGGCGGGCCCGCTCTTTTTCGGATGGCCCAACCGCGTCTTCCAAATCAATACAGACAAGGTCGGCGCCAGCTTGGCAGGCTTTTTCAAAGCGGTCAGGGCGATTTCCGGGAACAAAGAGTTGAGAGCGGTAATGTGTCATAAACATACTATATTCGCTCTGAAGGGTTTGACAATTTACGTTATGTCAAACCCTGAAAATTTATCGCGCCTATTTTAGGCGGCGACGTGTCGGATTAGGTCCGAGCGCGCGAACACCTCCGCCGCGGCGACGTGACGGTTGGTAAGCGACGCGGCTATGCGCGGTGCAGTAAGGCTCGTCTTTATCTTCTGTCTTACGGCCGCAAAAACGAAATTCTGATGTGCTCGGATCGCCAATGGGCCATTTACACATGTGATCACGGATTGTCAGAATCGTGGCGAATTCACCATTTGCCATAGGCTTGGCTTCAATTGGTGGCGGCGGGGGCGGAGCGGCAGCGACAGCCGGACGAGGTTTACGCGGCGCGGAAGGCGCGCGGGTTGTTCGCGCTCTGGGCGTAGCCGGGCGCTTGGCGCGGGCTGCCTTTTTAGATGGATTGGAAGGTTTGGCACGGCCGGAAAGACCTAAGCGGTGCACTTTACCTATCACGGCATTTCGGGTGACGCCGCCAAGTTGCTTTGCGATTTGGCTAGCAGAAAGACCCTCGGCCCATAATTTGGTCAAAACTTCTACACGATCTTCGGTCCATGCCATGACGGAATTCCCCTTCTCTGGAATCAAAAACGGGCTGAACGCCCATTCGAAATATTATTCACCAATGTGCCATTTGCTGGCACTATATGTTGTGTCTGGCGGTAAGGCCCCCTCACTTCCTGACACAACATAATGTAACGGTTTTGTGAAAAACCACAAGATAAAGTTTCCAACCTATCCACAGGATTCAACATCTAGGGGCAATATAGCTGAGGAAAAATATACCTCAAAAGCGGGCATCCTTAGGCTTGGCTTGCAAAGGGGCTCATGTTACGCCGAGCATAAGACATAAGAGATCACAATGAGCGATATGCAAAGCTTGAAATCAGATAACCCGCCCGTCCTTCGCGATTTTGGCATCATCAATTGGATGGGGCTTGCAACGCTATATAAAAAAGAAGTCAGGCGTTTTTTGAAAGTCGGGCCGCAAACACTGCTGGCGCCTGTTATCTCTAATCTTCTTTATATGACCGTTTTTGTGCTCGCATTTTCGGCGCTGCGCCCCAACCCCGAAGAATTTATGGCATTCCTAGCGCCAGGCCTCGTGATGTTGGGTATTCTGAATAATGCCGCCGCCAATAGCTCCTCCTCAATCATGACCGGGAAAATGATGGGCAGCATCACCGATGTTCTTATGCCTCCGCTATCTTATTTTGAACTAGCGTTGGGCTGGATTAGTGGCGCCGCCACACGCGGTGTCTTGGTCGCGCTTGTGACGTCAATCGCTTTGAGCTTTTTCACGCCTATGATCCCTTCCCATTTTTGGGCCGTTCTATTTTTTGGGATTTCCGCAGCCTTTATGATGGGCATGGTGGGTGTGCTCTCAGGTGTCTGGGCGGAGAAGTTTGACCAGCTTGCCGTGGTCAATCAATTCATTATCTTGCCGCTCTCCTTTCTCTCGGGGACATTTTATTCAATCGACGTCCTCCCCGCGACTTTTCAAAAACTCATACTATTTAACCCACTCTTTTATCTAATTGACGGATTTCGCTACGGCTTCACCGGCGCCGCTGATGGGTCAATCATGACAGGTGTCATTGTCACCACAATAATCAATATCATTCTTTTTTCAGCTGTCCTGAGCGTATTAAAGTCAGGCTGGCGGATTAAATCATAAGGACAACTATCATGGCCGAAGGCGACCACCTCTATAATACGTACAAGCCACCTGCGCAGGAATTTGTGCGCGGCGAAGGAGCTTACCTCTACACTGAAAACGGAGATAAGTATCTCGATTTTATTGCTGGCATTTCGGTCAATTGCTTGGGCCATAATCATCCAGCGCCAAAGGCCGCGCTCATAGAGCAAGCGAATAAGGTTTGGCACCTCTCTGGAATGTTCCAGCTTACCGAGGCAAAAAAACTCGCCAAGAAATATTGCGATGCCCTCCCCTTCGCGGAAAAGGTCTTCTTTACCAATTCAGGCGCAGAAGCGATTGAATGCGCGATGAAAACCGCGCGCAAATTCCACTATGATAATGGTCAGCCAGAGCGTTTTGATATTATCACCTTCCAAGGAGCTTTTCACGGCCGAACCTTTGCGACCATTAATGCCGGCGGGAACCCCAAATATCTCAAAGGCTTTGGCCCTGCTCTTCCAGGCTTTGTTCACCTGCCCTTTGGAGACCATGATGCCTTGAAAGACGCTATTTCCGACACGACAGCGGCCATCCTCGTAGAGCCCGTTCAAGGCGAAGGCGGCCTTCGTCCCCTCCCAGAAGTGTGCTTGCGCGGATTGCGTGAGCTCTGCGATGAAAAGGGAATTCTACTCATTTATGACGAAGTTCAATGCGGCGCGGGCCGAACGGGTAAACTCTTTGCCCATCAATGGGCCGAAGGCGCTGAGCCTGATATTATGGCCGTTGCCAAGGGCGTGGGCGGGGGCTTCCCGCTTGGCGCCTGTATCGCCACCGAAGAGGCGGCATCCGGCATGGTTCCTGGGACTCATGGCTCCACCTATGGCGGCAACCCATTAGCGACAGCTGTTGGCAATGCCGTTTGGGACGAGATTTCCAAACCTGAATTTCTTGAGCAAGTGGAGCGGGTCTCGAACTTCCTCAAACAACAATTTGAAAGTCTCAAAGATGAGTTTCCAGATGTCGTCAGTGAAATTCGGGGGAAAGGTCTTCTTTGCGGCATGCAACTTAAGAAACCAGCTATAGAGGTCCGTAAATTAATGTTGGATCGGAAATTACTGGGCGGAAGTGCTGGAGATAATGTTCTGCGCTTGGCCCCGCCACTGATAATTACCGAGGATCATGTACGGGAGGCGGTAAATATTCTGCGCGCCTGTTTCAAGGACGCGCAGAAATTAGATGATGCTTAAAGGGGAAAAGGGTAAAATAGATTGTCAGGTCTATCCGCCCATCTTTTCTTGATCCATGTGATATGCCGTCAGAACGGAGACATCCGCACTTTCGATAAATTGGCTCAAGAGATCATCAGCGCATTCCGATTTAGACATGATTTCGCCCTCAGAGTTGACAGCTGTACCAATTTTACAAGCTTTTTCAGCTTTTTCTCGTAAGGATGTGTATACCTGCTGAATTCCCGCTTGGTCTTGAAACATCGCAAGTTTGAATTTGGCAGAATACTCGGTTGTCTGAATGCTACCCAAGTTCGGGCTTGCCTGCGCGGTGATAGGCGCAACAGTTAGTGCAGCAGAGGCGAGTGCCAGAGCGGCCATAAACTTGACAGAACGCGTTTTGGACGTCACATAATTTGGGTGTTTAATAAGCATTGTAGGGTCCTTTCTTATAATGCTTGTATTAACACACGCGGCAAGGTTGCAGCCTTGCCGCATCTGCGGCTGACGCAAGATGTTTCCATCTCGCACCTCCCCTTTCTGCCTCTCCTCGCTGCTTAGCTACCAAATTCAACGCCGAGGCTCATTCCGCACAAATTTGCCCAATGATTGACGCTGAATATGAGCGCTTTGCATAAATATTGTTTCCAGCCTTACTGCACAGCGAATTAAACGCGTCGAAAATAGAGCTCACTCAGAACCCAAGGCGGGGGCTGAGAGCAAAGCAAAATTCCCAAAACTTGTCCATTTTGGGCATTTAAGCAGGTTCAAAAGGGCATTTGCCGAAATATTTTGCTGGAAAAATCCAACTCTTTTCTGTATTGCGCTCTCTTTGGTTTGAGGGGAAGTCATGTCCAATCCGAAACATTTCTTATCACTAGCTGACATTGAAGCCTCAGAGCTCCGTTCTATTTTGAATGAAGCCCACCGGATTAAATCCGCACGGAAAGCGTTGCCAAAGGGTCACCTCGACGCCGATGCACCGTTTAAAGGCGAAACGCTCGCCCTAATCTTTGAAAAGTCTTCTACGCGGACGCGGTTTAGTTTTGACATGGCCATGCGCCAGCTTGGCGGATCTTCTATCACCGCGACAAGCAGTGATATGCAAATTGGACGGGGCGAAACCATTGAGGACACAGCAAAGGTACTCTCCCGCTTCGTTGACGGAATCATGCTTCGCGCCAATAAGCATGACACTCTGACAACGCTTGCCCATAACTCAGATGTTCCCGTTATAAACGGGCTGACAGATTATAATCACCCGTGCCAAATCATGGCGGACCTTCAAACTCTTGAAGAACGCGGCGGCAATTTAGAAGACATGACACTGACCTGGGTGGGTGATGGCAATAATGTGGCCGTGAGTTTCATCAATGCCGCAGCGAAGTTCGGCTATAAGCTTCGGATCTCTTGCCCTGACGGGTACACCGTACCAGGCCAAATAGTGGAAGCGGCGCGCGGGAGAGGCGCAAAAATTGAGACGATCACAAATCCGCTCAATGCCTGCGAAAATACAGATGTCGTGATTGCAGATACATTTGTCTCCATGGGTGATACGGATGCAGAGCAACGCCTCAAAGACCTTATGAGCCATCAGGCCAATGATGCCCTCATGAACGCGGCGGCCAAAAATGCGATCTTTCTTCATTGCCTGCCCGCCCATCGCGGCGAAGAAGTATCGGCCAGCGTCATAGACGGCCCTCAGAGCGCTGTATTTGATGAAGCGGAAAATCGACTGCACGCGCAAAAAGCGGTGATAAGATGGTGCCTGAAGGCCTAAGCCTTTTTCTGACCATAGCTAATCAAAAAACGATGACTATATACAAACCTCGGTTCCATTGTTATGGAAACCAACCATGAAAAGCACTATCACGCGCCGGGGCATTTTAGGAGCGTTGACAGCCTCTACAGCGGCTGCCTGCTCCCCTACGGACTCTACACCCCTCACTGCTAAGCCGAAGGTCGCCAGCGGAACTTTCGCCCACGGAATTGCCTCGGGCGATCCCACGCCAGATGCTGTTATCCTCTGGACGCGAATTACGCCCAATGATCCAACAGCGGGCGCTGCAGAAGTTATCTGGGAGATGGACAAAGATTCCGATTTCAAATCGCTCTCAGCCTCCGGCACCGTTACAACGAACGCCGCCCGCGACTGGACCGTCAAAGTAGATGCGACAGGATTAGAGGGGGATGAGCCTTATTATTATCGTTTTCGTATCGGGGAGGAGGTCTCTCCTATTGGCCAAACAAAAACTCTGCCCGCCGGAGCGGTAAATTCTGCGCGCTTTGCCGTTGTCTCATGCGCGAATTGGGAGCACGGATATTTCAACGCCTATGACCATATTGCTCGGCAAGACCATTTCGATGCCTTTATACATTTAGGCGATTATTATTATGAATATGGCGCCGGCGTCTATGACAGCGGTTCGGAAATAAAAATTCCTCGCCGCCATGTCCCAGAACATGAGATCATCACATTAGGCGATTACCGTCAGCGTCATGGTCAATATCGATCAGATGCTAGCTTACAAGCCGTGACGGCTAAAATGCCCATGATTGCGATTTGGGATGATCACGAAACCAGCAATGATAGCTGGAAAGGCGGCGCAGAAAATCACCAAGACGGTGAGGGCGAATGGGGTGATCGCGCCCAAGCCGCATTGCGGGCTTATTATGAATGGATGCCTATCCGCGAACCCCGCAAAGGTCGTGTGCGCACCGATATTTTCCGCAGCTATGACTGGGGAGATTTACTCACGCTTGTCACCGTCGAGACGCGGCTCAAAGCTCGCGCTGAGCCTCTCATTCTGGAAAACCATTACGCCGAGATTAAAGCTGCAGGCAATGCTGATAAATTCAAAGCTGAGACGCTCGGTGATCCCTCCCGCGAAATGTTAGGCGAGGTCCAAACTGATTTTATTATTGATACCCTCAAATCCTCTAGGGATAAGGGAACACCTTGGCGCGTCATGGCCAATCAGGTTATTATGGGCCGACTTCTGACGACCGATATGACGCCCTATATTGATGAAGACGCGATGCAAGTCATCGAGAAAGATTGGCCAGGCGTACGCGACAGCGTAAGCCTATCCAAATATAATCTACCCGTTTATCCCGATAGTTGGGATGGATATCCGGTAGCGCGTGAAAAATTCTACCAGCGCCTCATAGCTGAAGACCTTAAGGACATCGTCGTGTTAACGGGCGATGCGCATGAATTTTGGGTAAATGACTTGACCACGGAAACAGGGGAAAAAGTGGGCGTAGAATGTGTTACGACCTCCGTGTCCTCTAAAACGCTGACCGCTTATCTAGGCGAAGCGACGGCAGATTACTCGCTCTTACTCACCCAGAGCAATCCGGATGCGCGTTACTATAATGCGCTGCATAATGGATATATTGATTTCGCCCTAACCCCAAGCAAAGGCACAGTGAAGATGATGGCCATGTCCACCGTGAAATCACAAAATTATGAGGCCAATGAAATCGCCCAATTTACGATTAAACCGTCCAAGGACAGCGTAAAGGTCTGCAAGCCCAAAGGATTGAACCTAAAACAGCGCGCATTATTTAGCGGGCTGGGTTAAGCTACCCGCGCGTCCAAACTAAACGCATGGATTTGCGCGACCTCATCCGCAAGCACCTCCAGCACCGCGCGGTGCTTCGCTAGCCGGCTCATGCCTTCAAACTTATCGCTGACGATTACGACATGAAAATGGCTTTCTGCACTGCCGCCTTCGGCCGCATGTTCATGGGCGCCGCGATGGTGAGCGTGCTTATGGCTCTCATCGATGACCTCTAGGTGCGACGGAGTGAAACTTTGTTCGAGTTTTTCCTTGATTGATGACGCGATAATGCCCATTTTGTGCAGTCCTTAAAAACAACCCTAATTTTAACTCCCAACGTATATAGGCATTATGGCAGGCAATTACGAATATAAACCCAAAGGCATCGATATCCGGGTCAATAAGGGTAAGAAAAAAGTCGATCCCAATCAGACAGAATGTGATTGGGCGGGCTGCGTCTCTATGGGCGGCTGCAAAGCACCGAAATCACCTGACCGCTTGCGCGACTATTTCAACTTCTGCACGGCCCATGCGCGTGAGTATAATAAGAATTGGAATTTCTTCTCTAATATGACTGACGAAGACATTGCCGAATGGCAAGTCGGCGCGCGCCATGGTCACCGCCCGACATGGGACGTCAAGAAAAACACAGCTGAACGCGCAAAGGCGCAAAAGAAACGCAAAGCAGGATCCACCGCGGCAACCGCCGAGGGCTATAATATTTTTGGCGACAGCAAAGAGGGCGGCCAGACCGAAGCCCCACGCCGCCGTAGCCTCTCTAAAATGCAGCTAAAGGCGCTGAACGATTTGGGCCTTGATGATACAGCAACCAAAGATGATGTGCGTAAGCGCTATACCAAGCTGGTGAAACAGCTCCACCCTGACGCCAACCAAGGCAAGCGCAATACGGAAGAAAGCTTCCAGCGCGTTGTCAGCGCCATGAAAGTGCTAAAGACAACCAATCTCGGCTAAGCGATACAGATATTTACCCCCACATAACGGACAAACGACATGAGTGACCAATTCCCTATTTTTGAGCCTGACATTATGGTGTCAGCGCGTGAGGTCTTTGATGTCGATTTCGACATGCAGGTCCCGGCCTTTAGTAAGGCCAGCGAAAATGTTCCGCCGATAGATGACGCCTATATCTTTGATGATAAAACAACGCAGGCTATCTGCGCAGGCTTTGCTTATGACCGCCGCGTTATGGTGCAGGGCTATCACGGCACGGGTAAATCGACCCATATTGAACAAGTCGCCGCACGGCTTAACTGGCCGCTTGTTCGGATTAACCTAGACAGTCACGTCAGCCGAATTGACCTTGTTGGTAAAGACGCGATTGTCCTAAAAGATGGCAAACAAATCACGGAATTCCGCGAAGGCCTACTGCCCTGGGCGCTGCAACATCCTGTTGCCCTCGTCTTTGATGAATATGATGCGGGACGTCCAGATGTCATGTTTGTGATTCAGCGCGTTTTAGAGGCGCAAGGCCGCTTGACGCTGCTGGACCAAAACCGGGTCATTACCCCGCACAAGGCTTTCCGCCTGTTTGCGACAACCAATACCGTTGGGCTTGGCGATACATCGGGTCTTTATCACGGCACGCAGCAAATCAACCAAGGCCAGATGGACCGCTGGAGCATCGTCTGTCAGCTGAACTATCTGCCCCATGACGAGGAAGAAGCCATCGTGCTCGCCAAATCACCAACTTATGACACACCTGAGGGTAAGGACCTTATTGCCTCTATGGTACGCGTGGCGGACATGACGCGGAACAGCTTCATCGCTGGAGATATCTCAACGGTCATGTCTCCTCGGACCGTGATGAATTGGGCCGAAAATGCGCGAATTTTTGACGGTGATATCGGACAAGCTTTCCGCCTTACATTCCTAAATAAATGTGATGAGCTAGAGCGCCCAATTATTTCTGAATTTTATCAGAGAGCCTTTGGCAAAGATTTGCCTGAGAGTGCCGCGACTGTGATGGTGGCCTAAAACCCGCACTCGATATGAGGATCTAAAAATGGCTAAACTAAAGTGCCTAAGCTGTAGCGAGCCATTTGAGACGCCAGAGTTTTTCAGCTATATGATGCGGCTTCGCAGCAAGACTGTTGAATGCCTTCGATGTCAGAATGAAAATTACGTCGTCCCTAAAAAAGGCGCATCATATTTCCTTTTGCTGCTGAGCGCTATTCTTGTGGGCATAGTGATTTTTCTCTTAGTTAATTTTGCCTACGCTTTGGCAACCTATAACGACTATGATGGCAGTTTCAGGGTCGGTTGGTTACCTGTCGTGGGTGGTGCATTTTTGGGACTAGGTACGGCACGCTTAATAATGAACATATTTAACTGGATGTTCGGCGAAGTTTCCCAGGATAGAAAATATAAATCAGCTACAGATTATGAAGGCTAACCTTGACCACCCGCACCCCCATAGATGAGTTTAAACGCTCCCTCGCCTCGGCGACCAAGGCCATTGCGGGTGAGCCAGAGATGGAAGTCTCCTTTGGCGGGGATGTGGCCGGGATTGTGCGCGATCAGGTGATGCTGCCGAGCTTGCCGCCCAAGCCCAAACCGGCGCAGATTGCCAAGGCGCGGGGAGAGGCCGATGGTTTGGCCCTGCGTATTGCTCTGCATGATAAATTTACCCATGCGAAAAACCAGCCCAGTACCGGGCCAGCCCGCGCCGTTTTTGAGGCGATGGAGCAAGCGCGTATTGAGGCCCTTGGCGGCAAGCACATGGCGGGTGTTGGTGATAACCTTATGGCATCGCTCGCGGCCCGCGCCGAGCGCAAAGGCTTTGATAAGCCGGATATCGCCAAGGATGATAACAGCTTTGCCGAGGCCATCGGGCTTTATGCACGCGAAGTTTTGACGGGACGCGAGCTACCCAAAAGCTGCAATGGTATTATGTCAGCGTGGCGTAAAGAGATTGAGGCCAAAGCGGCGCCGCAAATGCAGGCCCTTAAAGCTCTACTTGATAATCAGCAGGATTTCGGCCGCTCTGTACGCGATTTGATTCAGGATTTCGAATTGGGTGATGATTTGGCCGATCCCGAAGAGAATGAAGATTCAGATGAAGAGACATCTGAAAATGAGCAAGATCAACAGCCTGATCAAACACCCGACACGCCGCAGGAAGAACAGCAAGGTCAAACCGAGGTGTCCGACGCGGATGCCCAGGAAGATGACAATGCTGACCCGCAAGATATGGTCGATGCGGAAAATATTGACGGCGAGTCCGACGATGCCGACCAAACGCCAAATCCCAATGCGCAGCGGCCTTCGCCAACAAACCTACCTGACCCTTATACCATCTATACAACCAAACATGATGAAACGATCAAAGCCGAAGAGCTTTGCGATACTGAAGAGCTTGATCGGCTGCGGGGCTATCTGGACGGACATATGGCGGGGCTGTCTTCTGTTATTGCGCGGCTTGCCAACCGCCTGCAGCGGCGCCTCCTGGCGCAGCAGCAACGCAGTTGGACCTTTGACCTCGAAGAAGGGATGCTCGACACGGCGCGTCTGACCCGCGTGATTATCGACCCCATGTCGGCGCTCACCTTTAAGGAAGAAAAAGAAACCGATTTCCGCGATACGGTCGTCACGATCCTGATTGATAATTCCGGCTCTATGCGCGGGCGTCCCATCATGGTCGCCGCCGTCTGCGCCGATATTATGGCGCGAACGCTCGAGCGCTGCGGCGTGAAAGCGGAAATCCTTGGCTTTACAACACGCGCGTGGAAGGGCGGGCGTAGTTTCCAAGACTGGATGGCCAATGGCAAACCACAAGCCCCCGGACGCCTGAATGATTTACGCCATATCATTTACAAAGCCGCCGATATGCCGTGGCGCCGCGCCAAGCGAAATCTCGGCCTGATGATGCGCGAAGGCTTGCTCAAGGAAAACATTGACGGCGAAGCGCTGGAATGGGCCTATCGCCGCCTGATGATGCGCCCCGAGCAGCGCCGCATCATGATGGTCATTTCCGACGGCGCGCCCGTAGATGACGCCACACAAAGCCAGAATAAAACGGGCTTGCTCGAGAGCCACCTACGCATGGTCATCGATAAGATTGAGAACCGCAGCGAGGTCGAACTCGTCGCCATCGGGATCGGCCATGACGTGACGCGTTGGTATAAACGCGCCGTCACCATCATGGATGTCGAACAGCTCGGAGGCGCAATGACCGAGAAATTAGCGGAATTATTTGATGACGCTGGTGCAAAACGGCGGTAAATAGTTGGGGAGACTGATTACAACCGCCCCAAAACTGTTGAGTGATCTCGGTTAGTGAAAATTATAGTTAAAAGTGGCTGAAATATAGATTCACAGAAGATTTATACAGTTCTGTTAGATACCGCCTATGCGGGGACACATTTCAAAAAACCATGTAAAACCTGAAACGTCAGTCGCCGTTTCAAAAGGTGTTTATACAGTTTTAGTTCTACCCTGGTTTATCGCAATTTCTGTTACTATTGCACTATTCCAAATATTAGTAGAACTAGGCCGTCAACAAGACGTCGATAGTTTTGTAGCTATTTCTTTTTCAACCATTTTAATACTACCAATAATTTTAGTTCTAAGCCTTGGCATGTTTTGGAGTGTGAAAAATATCTCCGAAAGAATGGTGAATATATCCAATTTCAAGCCTGTTGGCTTTGGGACAGTTATTAAACTGTGGCTGTCTTACCTCAGCAAACTCCATCTTTTATGGTTTGGATTTTACATTTTACTTGGAATCATAGGCCTTATTGTCATGCAATTTGTTCCCTTAGATGACGTCTATCATGGAATAGCTGAACAATTAGGAATTCCAGCACAAGCAGGCATTACAATAATTTTCTTCATTGGTTTTTTGGCCTATATCGTGATGTTTGGAGGAATGGCCTATGTATTAGGAACCTTACCATTAGCGTTGTTTTCAGCTGTTGTTTTTCGGTGCTTTACAAGAATTAAACCAGCGATCTGAAAATAGACCCAAATGGTCCGTCTAGGCTATTTCACTGCGACTATATTTCCCCATTGCCACCCTGCCCGCAAAACCCTAATCCACTCTCATGACACTTGACCCCAAAGATTGGCCTGCCTTTCGTAAGACTGCCCATGCTATGCTCGACGCGTCTCTCGATAAGATGGAGAATGCGCGTGAGGGGCGTGTTTGGACGCCTGTGCCTAAATCGCTCAAGGCGGAGATAAATACGCCGCTGCCGCAGGGCGGGATAAGCCCGGAGCAGATGCAGGCCGAGCTTGAGAGCATCATGCCTTATAATCCCGGCAATATTCATCCGCGCTTTTTCGGTTGGGTAAATGGCGCGGGGGCGCCGTCTAATATTTTAGCCGAGATGGCGGGCGCAGCGATGAACGCTAATTGCGGCGGACGCAACCATGTGGGCCCCGTCATAGAGCAGCAAGTTATTCGCTGGGCGGCGCAGATTATGGGTATGCCGTCCGAGACGACGGGGCTGATATCTTCCGGCACCTCTATGGCAACGGTCACGGCGCTAAAGGTCGCGCGAGATAAATTTCAGAAAGACCATCCCGGTGCAGAGCTTGTCGGATATACAGGCGCGCAAACCCATAGCTGTGTGCGGCGCGCCTTTGACCTACTCGGCATTGGCAAAGAGGCCCTTCGCGAAATTCCGTGCGATGAGAATTTTGAAATCAGACTAGATGATTTACAGGCCGCAATTGATAAGGACAGGGCCGAGGGCAAAACACCTTTCGCGGTTATCGGCACTGTGGGCGCGGTGAACGTCGGCGCCATTGATGATTTAGACGGACTTGCTGATCTCTGCGAAAAAGAAGGGCTCTGGTTCCATGTGGACGGAGCTTTTGGGGCAGCGGCCATCCTCTCCGAAACTGTGGCTCACCGCGTAAAGGGACTCGCCCGCGTGGATAGTCTGGCTTTTGATTTTCATAAATGGTGGCAGGTTAATTACGAGGCGGGCTGCGTGCTTATTCGCGACCCCTATTTACACCGCCTGTCATTCGCCAATCGGCCTGAATATTTACGTCATGATGAAGACGGCCTCGCGGGTGGTGATTTCTGGGCTGTTGATTACGGGCCGGAACTCTCGCGCAGTTTCCGCGCGCTCAAAGTCTGGACGCATCTGAAAACACACGGCATAGACGCCATCGCCGAGGTGGTGGAGCGCAATATATCCCAAGCCCAATATTTAAAGGCCCGTGTCGAGGCTGAGGAAAAACTTGAACTCCTCGCCCCTGTCGCGCTGAACATTGTCTGCTTCCGCTATAATTTCAAATATGAGCCGAATGAGAAAAATGCGCGCATTGTGGTCGACTTACAGGAAAGCGGTCTCGCCGCCCCGTCGACAACAACCATCGACCATGAAACGGCCATTCGCGTGAACCTGACCAATCACAGAACGCGTGAAAGCGACCTTGATATGTTAGTCGATGCGATATTGGAAATGGGGAAAGAGTTGGAGTAAAAGGTATGATATTTAGAAAATCATTCGCGGTCGTAGCATCGATAACCCTTACCGGATGCGCAACCACCGCCGATATCATAGAACAAAGCAGCGAAAATACCGCACTCTTAAATGTACAATCAGAACGCCCCATTAATGACGTAAAGCTAATTAAAAAGGGCGATTTTTTGATCGAGCTAAAAGTTACCCCACAACATATGGTGAAGGTGATCGGGAAGCAGAAAGTTGAACTTCAGCAAGCTGGCGATATAAAACTACCAGCACAAACTCGGCTGTTCCCAACAAAATCTTTCGATGGAAAAAAATTGTATTGCGGGTTTGATTATCTTCACAGCAATGCGGTTAGAACTCTGCTCAACGAAGCCTGTCTCGCAGACGAAAACGATGATAAAAAGTTCGACACGCTTTATTCAAGGTTAGGTCCAAATAATAAGGATTTGCCAAATTTTTTTTATCAGGACTCTGAAGTCACCAAATTATCTCCAACTACGGCTAAAATTTCAATTCCTTATCAAGCTGCAGCAAGTGACCCTGCTGAAACTTATGACATCGCTTTTCGGTACAAAGAGATGAAGAAAAAAAAGGGCGCAAAACGTATCCTCATAGATATTTTTACAAAGAAAACGGGCGAAGAAAATTGGTCATATTTTATGAGCCGCACCCCTGTTGAAGTCGTAATTGAGAAAGGCTCCGATTCAGCCCTATTTTCAACACCGCTGTTTGACTTAAAACTATCCGAAGCATCTTATCGTGACGTAAAAACATCGCTTATCGCAAAACATAAAAATGGTTCGTTTGGCTTTAAAGCGTCATTAAAACCCCCGTCAAAAAAATCTGACGGATATAGTCCTGCTTATCAGACCAAAGGGTTTTAGTTCTAACGCTGATAGACCTAGATTATAAGAAAGTCTTGTCGGCATCTACTTTCGGAAGCCTGCGTTTATGTCGGCGCAAGACGGACCATTGGAATATAAAAAGAATAGGCACACAGACGATCATAAACAGTAATGCCTCGACAATCGTCTGGCTGATTCCACCTGCCATCAATTGAGGGTCACCCTCTCCATAAATCGCCATAGCTTGGAATGTTGTAATTAGCCCCGGCGTTACCAGGGTTATGAAGAGAACTAGAGTTGCGATGATGAACGCCCAAACAGGACGTTTTTTCCAAAACCCAACAATGAGACAGGGAATGAAAAGTACAAGCAGCAAGACGACCGACAATATCCCCAAACCTAACATGTGAAAGGCTCAGCTATTTTAGCCGTCCTCAGTAACAGCCGCACTTTGCAGTTGAATGTAATTCTGGATGCCGACTTGTTTGATCAGGTCAAATTGTGTCTCCAGGAAATCAACATGCTCTTCCTCATCAAGCAAGATACTTTGCAAGAGGTCACGCGTTCCATAGTCGCGAACTTTTTCACAGTGTTCCACACCATCGC
>JAHDCL010000111.1 GCA_020629875.1 Hellea sp. | reverse complement strand
ATAGCGAATATCAAAGGCCTCGGGCAAGGCGGCCTCTATTTGGCCAAGCTCATGGACGCTAAAACCGCGCTCTTTCAGGCGGGCATGATTGACGCCCTCTGCGCCTTTCAGCGTGCCGTGGCCCAGCGCATAGGTGATGATGTCGCTTGTTTGTTTTTCGGAATAGCCCAGTGCGCTAAGCGCGCGCGGAACGGAGCGATTGATAATTTTGAAATGTCCGCCGCCCGCGAGTTTTTTAAATTTCACCAGCGCAAAGTCAGGCTCAATCCCCGTTGTATCGCAATCCATGAGCAGGCCAATCGTGCCTGTCGGCGCGATGACAGAAACTTGCGCATTACGAAAGCCTGTTTCGGCCCCGAGCTTTTGTGCCCGCTTCCAAAGACCAACCGCGCGTTGTGAAACACCGTCAAAGAGACAGTCACTTCGGTTCAGCGGCATAGGTTGATAGGACAGCCCCTCATAAGCCACGCGGCCTTCGGCGGCGCGGCGATGATTTTGAATCACCCGCATCATCGGGACGGCATTCTCTTTGTAAAGCGGGAAGGCGCCCATGGACCGCGCCATCTCCGCAGACGTCACATAAGCGGTGCCCGTCAGAAGTGCGGTAATTGCGCCCGCCGCCGCGCGGCCTTCCGTACTGTCATAAGCAATGCCACAAGACATAAGCAGCCCGCCAAGATTGGCATAGCCCAGACCCAGCGTCCGGAATTGATAAGAGCGGGTGGCGATGGCTTCGCTTGGGAATTGCGCCATCATGACGGAGATTTCCAGCACTATCGTCCAGAGGCGCGCGGCATGTTCAAAGGCTTTGACATCAAACTGATTGTCTTCCGTACGGAACTTAATCAGGTTGAGCGAGGCCAAGTTACAGGCCGTATCGTCAAGGAACATATATTCGCTGCACGGGTTGGACGCCGTAATCTGTCCGCTCTCGGAACAGGTATTCCACGCATTAATTGTGTCATGATATTGTACGCCCGGATCCGCCGAAGACCAGGCCGATTTAGCGATCTTATGCCAGAGCTCGCGCGCGCGAACATTCTTGGCCACCGCGCCATCTGTGCGGCGGATGAGGTCCCATGTCTCGTCATTCTTTACGGCCTCCAAAAAGGCATCCGTGATGCGCACGGTATTATTGGCGTTCTGGCCCGAGACGGTGGAATAGGCTTCGCTGTCCCAATCGGCGTCAAGCTCGGGCACGTCGATGGTGTCGATGCCTTGGCGGGCGAGATGGAGCGTGCGCTGTATCGCGCCGTCGGGCACGCCGTCACGGCGGGCCGCTTTGATCTCGCGTTTCAGCGCCGCATTTTCCGACACGTCAAAGCACTCTTCCTCTGTGCCCGAGCAATTAATGCAGGCTTTGAGGATCGCATTGAGGCGGCGCTTGAGGACTTTTGACCCCGCGACGAGGGCCGCGACCTTCATCTCTTCTGACGTTTTCCAATCAATGAAAGTTTCGACATCAGGATGGTCAATATCGACAATCACCATCTTGGCCGCGCGGCGGGTCGTGCCGCCGGATTTAATTGCGCCCGCGGAAGTGTCGCCGACTTTCAGGAAACTCATCAGGCCCGAAGACACGCCCCCGCCGGAAAGCTTTTCACCCGCGCCGCGTATATTGGAAAAGTTAGATCCTGTGCCCGAGCCATATTTAAACAGGCGTGCTTCACGCGTCCAAAGATCCATAATCCCGCCTTCTGCGAGCAGGTCATCATTGGCGGATTGAATAAAGCAGGCATGGGGCTGCGGATGCTCATAAGCGCCCGTTGATTTGTGCACTTCGCCCGTCTCGTAATCGACAAAGCTATGGCCTTGGGCAGGCCCGTCTATGCCATAGGCCCAATGCAGACCCGTATTAAACCATTGCGGCGAATTAGGCGCAGCGATTTGCGCGGCGAGCATAAAACGCATCTCGTCGTAAAAGGCGCGGGCGTCGGATTCGGCGTTAAAATAACCGCCCTTCCAGCCCCAATAGGTCCAGCATCCCGCCATGCGGTCAAAGACTTGCCGCGCATCGCTCTCGCCGCCAAGCTTAAAGAGCTTCTTACCCTTTTTGGGCTTGCTGTCATCCGGCTCATGGCGGCGCAGCCAATCCGGCACGCCGTCTTCCTTTACGGGCTTTAAGTTAGACGCCACACCCGCGCGGCGGAAATATTTTTGCGCGAGAATATCACAGGCCACCTGTGACCAGCTCTCAGGCGCGTCAAACTCAATCGCCTCAGATATCGCCTCGCCGCTAATATCACGCACCTCACTCGTGCGCTTGGCAAAAGCAAGCGCGGCATAAGGGCTATCACTGGCCGAGGTATAATGACGTTTAATCTGCATAAGGCGCTCTTGAATCGGTCACCTAAGATAAGGGTTAACGCGGGTAAGGGCAATGGGAGATGCTGAGTAGGCGGAGAGTTCTTCTTACTTCTTTAATTAATGAAAAATGGAAAAGTTGTATTTTTCATAAATTTGTGTTACTTTTGGTTGTATTATGAGGAAATAGTAATTCCATAAGGGGGTGTTATGCGTTTGCCACAACTAATTTTTGTATCTTGTTTTAGCTTTTTATCACTGCAATTTGTTGCTACAGCTCAAACAAAACCCGACCCAAAATCAAAAAAACCTAAAATCGGAATTGGGGTGCTTGAAGGAACAATTGCTGCCGGAATTTTGTCCTCCACTGGCATAGTTGATGACATGATAGAGAAAGCCGGAAATGAAGGAAACTATGTAATATTCAACGCTGCTATGCGGGCTAAAATGCTAATTGAAAATTTCCGGTTATCAACGAATGATATAGTAGATAACGGGTTTGACCGATTAGATAGTACACAAGAAAATATGTACGCTGAAATACAGACAATCATCAAATCGTTAGAATTTGCTAGTGAGCAGCCGATTGAAAATGCGCAGCGAACTGTTGAGACTGTGTATCAAATTATGGAGGATGTTCCGTTAAACAAAAAAACACCTACTGTTTTAAGAACTTACCCGAACGTAATAGGTGCTTTCAAGCGTGATAACTATATTTATGAAGTCCGGGGCCTGCATTTTGATATTGCCAACCCAAGGCTAGAGATAGATGGAGAGATACTTTCACCAATTGCACTCGAAAAACAAACAGCAACCTTTTCTATTCCATCAAAGATGATTGAATCGGCTGAAGATAACATTGATATAGTCACTGGCTCGTTACTTTTTAAAACAAAAAAATGTCGTGCTTTCGTTTTCTGTTCATATCCTGAAGTGAAATTCCCAACTGCAATAATGACGCTTCCTAGAACACTTGGAACCGTAAATGTCACATACAGAACCATAGACGAAAAACGTCAATACGCTGAGAAAACATTTACTCGGAAATTTTCAAAATCCACAGGTGATTTAACTAAGTACAAATGTTCAAAATACAATCAAGGCCCTCACGAAGGTGGGTATTTTATAGATACGGATTCAATAAAAGTCGCTAGCTACAAAATATCATGCATAGGCAGCTTTAAATTCGGCGGATATACAATTCGAAATCCTGCTTGTAAGAATGGAAAGCAAACCGTTAAAGGTGCCAATGGACGAGCGGGCCATAGCTGGAAGATGTTAGATAAAACACCTGCTGGGTATTCAGTTCAACTCTGTGTTCAATCTCAAATTCGTAAGCTGAAAAAAAGATCTGGGGAACAAAATGTAAATTTGGCATGGAAAGAATATAAACTGAGTGATGAAGTCAGTGAAACCACACCTTCAGAACTTGCATCCAGTAGTAATCTAAAATGGGATGAGCAATTACTTGTCGAACTCCCAAAAAATACACATTCAATAAATGTTGCGATAACCTTTTTTGATGGCTCGGAAATTTTGGCGATTAACGACACTACAAACCGATACGTCGATATAGAGTGGAATTCATCCTCAAAACAGTTAGTTGTTCGGCCAAAGTTGCTTTCGAATACGCGAGATATTTATTGATTATAACGGTTTTTGATACTCAATTGAGGGTTCACCATTTTAATCAAATTTATTTAATAAATATCAGCCACTTATGAGTGGGTTTGCGAAATCAAACTCAATAAGATTTGGGTATAATTCAATTCATCCTCCACCGCTCCCAAGTTTCTTCCCCATCCCCGCCTCTGGCATTTTCTTGTTCGGCCTCACCGCAATCACGAAAACCCCGCCAAGCGACACCACCGCGCCGAGGACCAGCTTCGCGGTAATCGGTTCATTAAGCAGGACGATACTCAGGATGACGCCCCATATGGGGGTCATGAGGGTTAGCGGAGAGAGCAGGGACACATCGTATTTTTTGATGAGGTGATAAAAAGCGCCGTGGCCGAATATCGCCACGCCTATGACGGCGAAGACTGTCGCGGCCCAGACGGCCCAACTGCCCGCCATAAAACTCGCCCATTGGCCTTGTTCCAGAAAGGCTGAGATGACAAAGAGCGGCGCGAAGGAGAAGAGCCCAATCCAAGCCTGCATTTGCAAGGCCGTAATCGGCGTCATGCGTTTCATCAAAATCCCGCCTATGGACGCGATAAAGGCGGCGGCGGCGATATAGAGCAGCCCGAAGCTGATGGTAAAGCTCTTGGGGTCAACGGCGATGAGCAAAACCCCCGCAAAGGCGAGCATAATCCCAAGGCCCCGCCGCCATCCCACCGTCTCGCCCAGAAATGCCATGCTCATCAGCGTCGCGAAAGGCACGCCGAGCTGGCTGACAATAGAGGCGGCAGAGGCTTCAGCATTGGCAAGGCCGACAAAGAGCAGCGCAAAATGTCCTGCGCCAATAAAGAATGAAATCAGGAAGAGCGTTTTCAAGTCTTTGGGAATGGGCCGCAAGAAGGGGATGAGGAGCAGCGCCACGCCCAAAAACCGCACGGCCGCAAAAAAGAGCGGCGGCACAGCGGCATCAAACACCACCCAGCGCGTAATAACGATGTTCAGGCCCCAAACAAAACAGACGG
>JAHDCL010000110.1 GCA_020629875.1 Hellea sp. | reverse complement strand
AAGGAGTTTGATATGCCAAGTTTTGATGTTGTGTCCGAGGCAGATATGGCGGAAGTGGACAATGCCATCCAGAATGTCATGCGCGAGATTTCAGTTCGGTATGACTTTAAGGGTTCAAAGTCGAGCGTGGAGTCCAGCGATGGCGCCATTAAGGTCTTTGCGGATGACGATTTGAAGCTAAAACAAATGCATGAGATTTTACGCGGACAATTGCACAAGCGGGGCATTGAACCCGGTCAGTTGGACTATCAAAAAGTCGAACCAGCAGCAGGGGCCTCTGTCCGTCAAAACATAGTTGTTAAAAACGGAATTGAGAAAGATCTCGCGAAGAAAATTGTGAAAGATATCAAGGGTGCTAAGTTAAAGGTTCAGGTCGCAATTCAAGGGGACGAGTTACGTGTTTCCGGAAAGAAACGCGATGATTTGCAGGCGGCTATTCAGTTCATCAAAGACCTCGGCCTCGAGCAGCCTATGCAGTTCAAGAATTTCCGCGATTAAGGGGGCTCCCTTGTAAGTATCGGTGTGATTACCATCTCTATTGAAACATATGTTTTCAAGGAGAAGGCTATGCCACAATTTGGTGAGCTCTTAAAAGGCGGAGTAATTCTGGCGGGAGCTGCTTTGGTGATGTGGGCATTCTTCATCCGGCCCCACAGTTATTCTTGGCGAGCTGCAGGGCAGGCCAATGGCACAGTGAAGACTCTCATGTCGAACTCCAAAGTCATGGGGCAGCCCATAATAAATGCGGTTGTCACGCTTGAAAATGGCCGGCAAACTATTGTCGCCGTCCCCTTGAAAAGCGATATTCGCAAAGGCGACCGCATTGTTCTGATGGTTCAAGAAGATGCTGATAAGCCAACCCGTCGGCGATATGCATATCTTAACGAAGCGCCTTAGCGTTCAAAAGCAACCTTCCCGTCAACAATTGTCATGAGGGTCTTCGCCGTTAGTATATCAGATGGCGCCGCGGTCATTATGTCAGTCTCGAATATCGTAAAATCTGCGGACTTGCCAATTTCGATTGTGCCGATGTTTTTTTCTTGAAATGCAGCGTAAGCTGGCCACGCTGTAAACATCTTTAAGGCTTCTTGTTGAGTGACCTTTTCATTGGGGTACCAAGCATCGTTGGAATATCCATCTAGGCCTTTGCGAACAGTGGCCGCGTAGAACTCAATGCGGGGGTCACCAACCTCTACCGGAGCATCGGAGCCGCCGGCAATAATGGCGCCGCTGTCTATCAAGCTACGCCAGGCGTATCCGCCGGCTAGTCTCTCTTTTCCTAAGCGATCGACGGCAAAATAGAGGTCACCAATCGCATGTGAGGGCTGCATGGAGGGGATAATGCCATATTCGGCGAAAAGCGGGATGTCATCAACATGGATGATCTGGCTGTGCTCTATTCGCCAACGTGGGTCGGGATTTGCGCGTTCTGATGCTGGGACCGTATCAAGCGCCAATTTATACCACTTTAGAACTTCTCTGTTCCCTCGATCCCCAATGGCGTGGATGTTAACTTGAGTACCATTCCGAAGGGCGGCTTCGAGGATTGAGTTTGCTTGTTCCTCTTTTAAGGTCATGAGCCCCGAATTTCCATTGTCGTCTGAATATGGTTGGAGCAAGGCTGCTCCCCGAGAACCAAGTGCGCCATCTGCGTAAAGTTTGATAGCCCGCGTTGTAATTAGAGGGTCATCTCCGTCGGTCTTTGAAATCATCGACGGTAGGTTTTTATGGTCCAACAGGTCGATGGAATTGTAGACACGAATTTTTATTTTTCCGGTATTAGCCAAGCGATTGAGCAAGGCGATGTCGTCCGGGTTAACAGACATGGAATGAATATTGGTCCACCCGCGTGAGGCATAGAGTTCCGCGCCTTTTATATAGGCTTCTTCCTTTCGTTGATCTGTGAGTTGAGGCATTAAACCTTCGACGAGCTTAGCCGCATTATCAATCAACATCCCGTTAGGTTCGTTCTTGCCGCGACGCGGTTCCGCTTTTCCGTTTTTATTAATCGCGCCACCATAGGGAGCTTTGGTCGTAGCTGTGATATTAGCGGCAGCTAACGCTTGAGAATTCACAACAACGGCATGCCCGTCGGCTCGTTCCAATATTACTGGGTGATCGGGAGAGACTTCATCGAGATCATATCGATTAGGGAAGCGCTTTTCGGGCCAGTGCGTCTCAATCCATCCACGTCCGTACACCGTCTCGCCCTTGGGGGTATCTTTTACCGCTGAAGCGAGGCGGGATTTTAGATCTTTAACTGATTTTGTGCCCTCAAGGTTCAACGTCATTTCACGTAAGCCAATGCCAATCAGGTGCCCATGGCCGTCTGTTAAGCCAGGGTACATAGCGCCGCCTTTAAGGTCCACTACGCGACGGTTCTCCGCTGTGTTGATGTCGCACCAATCACCATCGGCTTCGCCGGTGTACACAATTTTTCCATTTTTAACAGCGACGGCTTCAGTCGTTGGTGAGCTGTCTATGGCGGTATAAATTTGCCCGCCTGAAATACACCAGTCATTTTCGCTAAACTCGGAGCCCTCTATCTTGGCACTGCAAGCCGATAAAGCAAATGCTGCGGATACTAGGAGTGATTTCTGTATGCTCATTGTTGCTACCCTCATTATGCTGGGTAACTTAGCGAGAAAAGAGTGAATTACTAGGCTGATTTGCGGATTTCTTGAGGTCTGTCCTCAATGGATAAAACATTATCAAATGCGCGCAAAAGTTCGACTAGCTTAACTGGCTTGGCTAGCGCATCATCCATTCCGATGTTTTTACACAGTCGCTTTTGTTGATATTGTGGGTCAGCTGTCAGAGCGATGATTAAAACATCTGACCACGTTTCAGGTCTTCCTCGAATAGCGAGTGTTGCCTCTATCCCATCCATGACGGGCATATGTATATCCATCAAGACAATGTCGATAGGGGTGGTTTCTAATATGTCGATGGCTTCCTTCCCATCGTTCGCGAGATGAATTTCGCCAACGAGAGACTCCAAGAGTGAAGTGATGACAAGATGGTTTGTTGAGTTGTCATCGGCAACTAGAATTCGAAGGTCTGAGTAGTTTGTTGGTTCTGGCATTGCGTCTTCAAGAAGTTTATCCACCAGAGAGCCACTATTTTGTGCCAACGAACTTTCTTGATTGTTTTCGATGGGGAGGGTCAAAGCGAAGACACTGCCTTTACCGCTTTCTGAGCGCACACTTATTGACCCACCCATAAGCTCAATAATTTCCTTCGTAATCGTCATCCCAAGCCCCGTTCCTCCGAACCGGCGAGCAATGGATTTATCGGCTTGGGTGTAAGCTTCAAAAATTTGTTTTTGTTGCTCCACGGTCATACCAATGCCTGTATCTTTCACGGCGAGAACGAGGCGAGGGGGGAAGCCTTCTTTCTCCACCAAGGTTAACACCACTTTGATAGTTCCATTCGGCGTGAATTTTACTGCGTTCGATAGCAAGTTATTGAGGCATTGTTCATAACGAAAATGATCAAACACCACGGTGTCTGGCACAGATGGATCTATGACATATGAGAAGGTAATGTTGTTTTTAAGAGCCTTATGCTCCCAAAGTTTTATTACATTTTCGACGGATTTTGCGGGGCTTGCGGGTTTGGACTCGAGGATTAACTTATCTGCATGCAATTTGGTGTGGTTCAGCGTCTCGTCAACGATACGTAAAATTTTGTCAGCCGATGATTGAATGAGTTCCAATTTAGGTTTGATAGTCTTGTCTGGGTGATGATGAATTAACGCATCGGCGATACCAATCACGCCATTCATCGGAGTCCTTACTTCGTGGCTCAATCGGGCCAAAAAATCGTTTTTGACTTTAAGCGATTTTTCCGCGGATTCTTTCGCTTTGCGCAGAGCATCACTGGTTTCTAGCTCTTGGGTGATGTCTTTGAAAAAACAAGTGAAACTTATGACGGAGCCAGACTCAGATAACTGTGGTCTTGCGCTCCATCGCAGCCAAATAGACTTACCGTTACCCGTGAGTATCCGGCATGTATGTTTCCAGGGTTTTCCATCTTTGAGCCCATTCTCCCATACTGCGGTTGCGCCGCGGAGGTCATCAGGGTGAACAATTGAAAGGGCTCCTTCGCGTCTGGCACGTTCCATTTGCCTATGTGATAATCGTTTTTCGAGATAGTCGCCATGCATCGACACTTCGCCGCTTTCGCAATTGTAATACCAAAATCCAGAGCCGCCAGATTCGAGTGCAATATCAAGCGTATGAGCGTCTCGCTCTTCAAGGGTGATATCTTTTGCAGTTAATAAGAGACGATTGTCTGAGTCATATTTCTGCCGAACCAATAAACGGCGTCCAGAGGGCATGGTGAGCTTAAGTTCAGCGATATTCCCGTCACTCGCTGTTTTTTGGTTGTTTAGAATATCGGTGACATGCGCAATGAACGACTTAGAGTCGCCCGCACCAAAGTCCCCGCGTTTCGCCATATGCGCGACGAGCCTAGTGTAGCTTACATTCGGTTCAAAAGGTTGTGAGGTGAGTTCGAAAAACTCTAGAGCTAAGTCATTGATAAATTCAAGACCCATATCTTGGCTGAACAGAATAATTCCAAGTCCCGACACATCGCTGATACGAGATAACCAGTGAAACTCATTGCGCGAAGAAATAGAGGGCTCATTTTTATCAGACAAGATTGGTACCGACATTTCTACCCCTGATCAGCATTTCTATCATTTGATAGATATTAAATGCGAAGATGAGGTTAACGTCGGTCTGAAAGCAATGGGTGAAAACTGGTGCCGCAAGGGAGAATTGAACTCCCGACCTCATCATTACCAATGATGCGCTCTACCACTGAGCTACTGCGGCGATCGTCTTCTTGCAAGATCAGGAGCTTTGGCCTGTTGCAACAATCAACAAGGGAATAGAACTTTCCGAGCTGAGGAGGCGTAACTACAATAATTTTTGACCATTACACAAGTCAAAAGGCAGAGATTTCGCCGAAAACTGGGAGCCGAGCCCACATG
>JAHDCL010000018.1:33632-38810 GCA_020629875.1 Hellea sp. | reverse complement strand
TGTGATCTTCATGCTCATTCCGATGCTGCACGACCACAAACGCGAAAAACATGGAGAAATACTCGCCAAACTCGCGGGCATTGTCGATTCAGGTGCGCTAACTCCGTTGCTAGACGAAGAACAGTTTTCGCTTTCTGATGTTAACGCAGCCTACGATCGCCTCATGAGCGGTCAGGCGACGGGTAAAGTCGTCGTGTCTAACAACCCTTAACTTGGAGAAGAAGTATGCGACCAATTGAATTACTCTCAGGACTTTCTCTTCTGACCCTAATGTCTGCCTGTAATGATTTTGGTTCAATTTCATACACGGATGAGCAAAAGCAGAGCGTAACGGTCACCACGCCGGACCAAGTTTCATATCAACCCCTTAATCCAGCCCGAGGGGACGCAAGCCCGCAAGCA
This sequence comes from Hellea sp., assembly GCA_020629875.1. Lineage (GTDB taxonomy): Bacteria > Pseudomonadota > Alphaproteobacteria > Caulobacterales > Maricaulaceae > Hellea. Next base: position 38,408 of record JAHDCL010000018.1, on the reverse strand, counting down.
GGCGTTCTCTGGGGAGATATAACCAAAGATGTCCCGTCCGGTATGCTGCTAAAATTTGCCGAAGGTTTTTCTTCGCCGCCACATATCCATAACATCACCTATCGGGCCATCGTGATTGATGGTGAAATACATAATGATGATCCGGACGCAGCCAATATGTGGATGGGCCCGGGAACATTTTGGACCCAACCTGCGGGCGAGGTTCACATCACATCTGCACGCCCGGATGTTGGCGGAACAGGCTTTCTAGAAATCTTGGAAGGTCCTTATTTGGTACAGCCAGGTGACAAGGCGTTCGATAACGGAGAGCGCCCCCTCAACCTTGTGGCGCCCAATATGGTCTGGATGAACGCTGATGAGATGAATTGGATTCAGACAGGCAATTCAGAGCAAGGCGCAGAAGCCACTTTACTCTGGGGGGATTTATCCGACGGAGAGCTCAGCGGCTCCATGATTAAACTCCCTCCTGGATACAAGGCTGACCTGTCGACCAAAGGTGGCGATCTGAAAGCTGTCGTAATTCAGGGCGGCGTTTTACATTCCGTCCAAAGCGTAACGGAGCAAAATGATATAGGTGCTGGAGGCTTTTTCGCGTCAGCAGAAGGCATGTCTCACTCGATCAAATGCGAAGCAAAAAGTGAGTGTTTAATCTACGTTAGAACCGAGGGAAGTTTCTTAGTTCGCTAAATCCAAAAGTGGACATTAAAATATTTGGAAAACAAGCATTTCTGATAGCTTAATAACGTCCTGAAAATGCAAAAGGGCCAAAGGCCCTTTAATGATCTCAATATTCTATCAGCACACCGTTACTCGAAGCGATATCTCAAACGCGCTCCAATTGTTCTAGGCGGAAGCACATTTGTTCTGAAGTAACGCACATTAGAGCCTTCAATCGTTTGGCTAAAGCGCGGATTGCTGAAGGCGCTGGATTCTGAAAAATCATCAAACAAGTTATCTACATATCCGATAATAGACCAGTTATCCGCTTCATAGCCAACGGATAGATTGGCTCTACCGTAGCTCGGCAATACAATGCTGCCTCCGCGTTGCCCGACAGTCTGCAGGACATCACCCTGCCAAGCATAGCCACCGTTCACAATGACATTGTCACCATTAGATAAAGGATGATTATAGGCACCAAAAATTGAGAACTGTGTTTCCGGTGAGCCAGGAAGGCGATCACCCTCTTCTCCATTTTCAAATACAGTGCCAAAACCACCTGTGGTTCCAATGGTAGTCACGAGGGAATCAACGCCCTCGGTAAGCTCTGCCTTGGTGTAGCTAAATGCGCCCCTTAGATTGAAGTTCTCTGTCACGTCCCAATCACCCGAAAGCTCGACACCTTTCGTTTCTGCCGCGCCAGCGTTAACGGTGATGGATGTGCCTGCATTCACGCTGATCGTACCAACTTGCGGGTCTTTCCAATCCATGAAGAAGACAGACCCGTTGAGGCGCAAACTTCCATCTAAGAAGCTTCCTTTTGCTCCCAATTCATAATTATCGACCGTATCCGGTAGATAGTCCCGCTCATTAATAACGGCTATATCGCCTGCATTGGGACCAAATTGTTGACCCGGCGCTAAAAGACAGAGTGCCTGGTTTCCAGGAACAAAGACGTCCGGGCAATTTTCACCAGCATTTGCCGCACCTACTCTGAAGCCCTGACTAAATGTTGCGTAAACATTGTAATCGCCAAAATCATAGGAGGTATTAATTTTGAAAAGTTCATCATTAAAGGACTGATTAGGCGCCAAGGTCAGCTGATTGTCTACATCGTCAAGTGTATAAGGTGTAAAGTCGGCGGCCGTGGTAAAATAGGGGAACTCTGTTTGGTCAGCTGTCGAAAGGTCATACTCATAAAGGCGAGCCCCTAAAGTGACTTGCCAAGCCTCAGTAATTTCATACCCAATCTCGCCAAAGATAGCTTTTTCTTTCAACTTTGAGCGATTTGTTGCGAAATATTCTAAGTCGTTAAGGTCCTGCCTAAAGCCGAAATCGGCATTAAAAGCACCAACACCAGGCGTGAATTCTGTTGAGAGGCCTTTAAACTCGTTTTCGTTATAAAAAGCGCCCACTATCCAACTCAACGGGCCATCTCCTTTAGAGACGAGGCGTAATTCCTGATTGAGAATTTCAGTCTCCTCATCTTCGAATGTAAATGCCGTGAAGGTTGGATAAAACTCATAGTAATATTCAAGCGTGATAAGTAAATCCGTTTGATCGCGCTGACCATTGAACTTTGTATGTCCTAACCCAGACGCAGATGTAAGTTCAGCAAATCCAAGATCGGCCGTAATTTCTAACGCTAGCAAATCATCATCTCGCTCAGCGGGTTCTGGAACCCTTGCGCCATATTCATATTCATCCGCTGGGATAGTCCCCGTTCGGAATGATGTTGTATTCCGTCCGCCAAATTCTCCCTCTTGGAAATAATAGGTTAGTGTTGCATCAATTGCATCTACTGGGTTCCACCGAGCGGCAAGGCGTCCCGAAAAAATATCCTCTGTATTGGCATCTTTGCGAGGTCTAAAATTCGCTGATACAGCACTCGCATCAGTGAAATCGGGATCTGGTTCAGAGAACCCGGGAGCCTGGACAATATAAGGGTAGTCAATGAATCCTTTATCCGCTTGAAAATCTAGCGAACCCCGGATTGCAAATGTGTCTGAAATGGCTGCGTTGAAAGTGAGGCCAGTATCCGTACTAATCCCGCTCCCTTCACTATAGCTATAAGCATCCGTTCTCAGCTCCATCATATCGCCATCAAACTTTGGTTTGGCCGGGATATAGCGAATGGCTCCGCCCATTGTTCCTGAGCCATATAATGTTCCCTGCGGCCCTAAGAGCACCTCGACTCGCTCCAGATCATTTAACCTCAAGTCAACATAGAGCGGAATTTCGCCGACATAGGTTGCGACAGTCCCCCCGCCATTTGCTTGCCCAAAATTCTGAGCGATATTTTCAACGTTTAAGCCCCGCACCACGATCCGGTTCCCGTCGCGCCCACCTTGATCTGCGATGTTCAATCCCGGAACAAAGGCTGACAGTTCAGACAAGTCATCAAATCCTTGTTGCGCTATCTCTGCGCCGCCAATAGCCGAGATGTTGATAGGTATATCTTGGATAGATTCTGCGCGGCGAGTTGCTGTCACGATGATTTCATCCTCTACAACTTGAGCATGAGCCGTAGTTGAAAAGCCAGCGGTAAGACCGACGGGAAGAGCCAAAAGACTGGCTGATAAAACTAGCCTTGCCCGAAGTGAGTAACGTGATGACATAATTATATCCTTTGAAGATGTCTCGATTCAGTTCCTGTATAATCATAAAGACTAACGAGAAAAAAATATTTTAAAAAAAGCGCCATAACGCCGATATATAAGTGAACATTATTCATTTTACAAAATTCAGTTTTTGCCTCCCATATATTTTTGCTAAGTTGCGCTCATTCCTTTGTTTTTTTTTAAAATCCTGTTTAAGAAACTACATGGACACACTCACCCTACAAAGTGGTCTTCGCGCTTTAGGCAAGAAGAAATACCAAAGCGCACATTCGTTGTGCATTAAGGCGATAAAGAGGGATGTGTCCAATGCTGTACCCTATTTTTTGTTGGGTGTCCTCGCCTACGATCATAAAAACTACCAAAAGGCAGAAGAGCTTCTCATCAGAGCAGAACAACTCAACCCCAAAGAGCCTCACTTCCCAACATTTTTAGGGCGTTTATATTCTGCGCTTAAACGCCCCGAGGAGGCAACAAAAGCGGCAGACCGAGCTTCCAAACTTAGAATTCATGAAGGTTATCTCGCCGACATGTTGGGCGTTATTTACAGCCGCGTCAGTTTTCATGAGCGTGCCATTGAAATGTTCAAAAGGGCTGTAGAACTAGACCAGCAACAAGCAAACTTCTTCTATAATTTGGGCGCTTCCGAACTCTTTCTAGGAAATTTTCCTGCGGCAAAAGACGCCTTTTTGAAAGCTACTGAACTTGACGGGGAACATTATGGCGCTTGGTCGTCTTTGATAGCCCTCAACAAGCAGACTGAGGCAGATAATAACCTTGAAAGCCTACAAAAGCTCTACATTAAATTACGCAAGAATGAAGATGCCGCGCACCAGTTGGGGCATGCCATTGCAAAGTCCTTAGAGGACTTAGACCGCCATGAGGAAAGCTTAGAATGGCTACATAAAGCTAAGGCCAAAAAACGTGAAACTTATCGATATAATCGGACCTCTGGGAAAGCCGCGTTTGATGCCGCACGCGAAACGTATAATACTAATTCAAAAGGGTTTGATACAAAGCAGACGCCAATTTTTATCGTTGGATTACCCCGGACAGGGACGACACTTGTAGACCGTATTTTGTCATCTCACCCTAAAGTCCAATCTGCGGGAGAGCTTAATTTTTTTCCGGACATCATAAAATTCCAAACGAACACATCTTCAAATCTCGTTTTGGATGCGGAGACCTTCGAGGCTTCAACCAAGATTAACCTCAGCGTCGTTGGCGAACAATATATGCAAAGGGTTCAGAACCGTTTAGGACCGAATCTTTCTACTATAGATAAAATGCCGTTTAACTTTTTTTACGCGGCCCTTATTGCAAAAGCCCTTCCAAAGGCAAAAATAATTGCACTCCGGCGTCAGGCCATGGATAGTTGTTTGTCTAATTATCGACAGCTCTTATCGGTGCAAGAGTCATTTTACAACTACACTTATGACCTTGAAGATATAGCCTTTTTCTATAGGGAATTTGATAGCTTGATGTCTCACTGGCGCAA
>JAHDCL010000018.1:0-33532 GCA_020629875.1 Hellea sp. | reverse complement strand
AAGATATAGCCTTTTTCTATAGGGAATTTGATAGCTTGATGTCTCACTGGCGCAAACACTTACCCATGACACAATTCATGGAAGTCAGCTATGAGGGCATTGTATTTAACCAAGAAGAAGAAACCCGAAAGCTCCTAAAGTTTTGCGGCCTTGAATTTGAAGAGGCCTGTTTGAATTTCCATGAAAATGAAGCGCCTGTCTCAACGGCTAGCTCTGTTCAAGTTCGCAAGCCTCTCTATTCTGGTTCTATCGGAAGGTGGAAAAAATATGGCTCCAAGCTAGACCACTTGCGAAATGCGCTCGGAGACTTAGCGGATTAGAGCTCCTCAAGAGGTACAAAATCGATATCAAAACCAAAGCATCTTGGCGCAACGACTTTGAGAGCTTTCTCGGAACGATAGAAATCAGGGCAGCCCGTCGCAAACACAGCCACCCTTTGTCCGTAGCGTAGACGTTCGCCATTAATTGGGGTTCCTGTTTCATAATCTACAATCGTAATCAAATCTGGAACGCTCGCTCTCACGCGATCATCTTGGCGGGCGAGCAAATACTCGTTCTTAATATTGATCAAGAGGTTCTCTTCGGTGCCGCTAAAGTCTTCAATAGTTGCTTCGCCAATATCATATCCACCAATAACCCGTGTGGTCTTATCAATAACCTTGCCCGAATAAATAAGACGGCATTCGCCGTAAATCGAGCTCTTAAACAGCTGCTGTAGCGGCGCCTCGAGACTTGGAGCCTGGCCGCGTTTTTGTCTGAGTAACGCGCCAAGCTTGACTGAAAAGCTTATAGTCCCAGGTATGATTGTATCCTTGACTTGCCGGCCTGTCATTGCATGTTCTGCGGCTGTTACCATCCCGCCCGCCGCCATGGAAAAAGCTCTAATGTGGCGCTCATACGTCTCGGTTGTGTCTGTATCAAAGGTAGCTCTATTGCCAGCATAATCATAGGCCAAGGCCGGGGTCGGCTTCACGCCACCTATGGGATAGGACATCATCTGTGCTTCGGGCAATGCCCGACCCATGCCGTCGCCATCCACAACAGGGATGCCTTTGGCCGCCGCTGCACATATCGGTATAACAGAATTCCCGCCGCCAATTTCAAATGACGCAACGGCATCGATTTTACGGCCAATAAATTTTTCATAGGCGTCCAACGTTTCGGCGGCCTCTTGCACCGATGGCAAGAGCTCTAGGCTTACCGTTGGCGCGCCCACGCTTCCGACGGTTACAATAAACATTTCATCTCGTATGTCTTTGGGCGATAACAAAGCAACGCGGCCATGGGCTTTAATCGCTTCGGCTGTAATCAGCTTGGGAACGTATGGATCGCCTCCGCCCCCTGTTGCCAGGAAAACCGACCCCATGGCGAGGTCATCCAAATGCTCCAAATCGATATGGGTAAGAATATCGCTCATAGCGCCAACTCCCCTATAACCTTTACTCGAACGCGGGTTGCCCCTTCATCCATATAGGGAATGGCTGTTTCTTCAATATCAATGGCGCGAATAGTGTCTGCATTTGCACCCGCTGCAACAGCTTTCAATTTTGCTGCCTGCGTAACGTTGGCAATAGCATCCTCTCGGGTCATCTGACGATAAGAGAGCAAACGTTCCGCCTCCCCGCCAACCTGGGCGATTGCTGCGCCTATGGCATTTGCTACGCCTGCATTTTTCGGACGGTAGAGCTTAGACGCCGCTTTTAGCCCGTCTGTCACAAGCACAGAGCCGCCGCCAACTAAAATCACCGGCAGGCTTTTCCCGCCCGGCTTCATCATCTCAATCGTTCGGTCGAGCATGGTGTGCATCGTCTCTTTCGCGTCTTGGACGAGCTTCTTATCAAGCGCCTTCACACTATTCGGGTTCCCAATATTTTCATCCCCCGCAGCCACAATAATATCGGTAGCCGTTAAAGTGTCACCGCCAAAAATCAGGCCCTCTTCAACAAGCCTGTGCCCAACGGATTGCGGGCCCACTTGTTTGCCGTTCTCAGTCACAAGGCTGCCGCCCCCCAAGCCAATTGCCATGATATCTGGCATACGGAAATTGGTTCTTATGCCGCCAATATCGACAACTACATTCGACTCTCTGGGAAAGCCTCCTTGCAGCACACCGATATCCGATGTCGTTCCGCCAATATCTACGACAATAGCATCTTCCAGACCCGTTAGTTTGAAGGCCCCGCGCAAAGAGTTAGTGGGGCCAGAGGAAAATGTCAGCGCCGGGAATTGCCGTACAAAATCCGAACTCATCAAGGTTCCGTCATTCTGGCTAATATAGGCGGGGCAATTCAGGCCGCGAGCCTTCAAGGCTGACTGAAAGGCATCAACAACCTTGGCCGCAAAGGGCAAAAGGGCTGTATTTAGAATAGAGGCATTTTCCCGCTCCATCAGACCTAAACGTCCAAACTCATGGGAGAGCGTAATTTGCGCCTCTGGTATGGCTGCTTTAATCGCCTGAGCGACTTTGAGTTCAGGCTGCGCATTCATCGGCGAAAAAGCAGAGGCTATGGATATGTTTTTGATGTTTTCTTTTTTCAAGTCATTAATTAGGGCATTGATTTCATCATCTCTAAGCTCGGCGAGCAAATGACCGTCATAGAGATAGCCCCCATGCATCATGTGAACCTGTGCATTAATCGCGCTTTTCATGTCAGCCGGCCAATCAATCATGGGCGGCATACCTTTGCCCGATGGCAGTCCAATGCGTACGGCTGCCATGCGCGTCAAAGATCTCCGCTCGATAACAGCATTGGTAAATTGCGTGGTGCCAATCATGACCGTTTCGATTTGATGTTCTTTCACCCCGCCCATAGATAGGATTTCGTCTAATGCATTTGAGATTCCGCTCACCACATCTGCCGTCGTCAAAGCTTTTGTGGCGGCAATGACTTTATCACCCTCAAGGATAACGGCGTCCGTATGGGTCCCCCCAACATCAATCCCAATTCTCATATCGATACCTTGGATATAAATTTAGTAAAAATGAAATAGAGCACAGCGCTTAAAAGAAGAGCATCCATAGCGCCTATGCCTGTTATGTTTGGTATAGTGCCTCTATCTGCGAGAATAGCGACGACGGCCCCAATAATCCAAGCCGTAAATGCCGGAATATTCAAAGTATTATTATCTGAGAGTGTCGCCAAATTATAAACTTTGGGCCGAATGAAAAAGCGGTCGATAATCAATACACCCGCGACAGGAATAAAAATAATAGACAGGTACCAAAGGAAAATCTCAAACGCGCCTAAAATATTAAGCAGAGCCGCTACCACACCAACAACACCAAGACCTATGGTAAGCCATTTCGTATTCAGCTTTGGGAACGTCGCCTTGGTACTTAAAACAGTGCTGTAGAGATTGAGGGAGTTTAAAACCCAACTCCCCGCGATGATAATGATGAAGGCTCCTATGCCTAGGTTAACATCGAGCATTAGCTTTAAGATAACATCTGTACGCGACACGCCCTCGGCGTCAAAATAACTCTCAAATACGCCGGAACTGACACCCGCGAGCCCTGCAGCGAACATGACAAGTAATTGAACGATGAGATAACAAATAATCGCCGTATAAACCGCGCCAGACTTCTCGCGAATAAAGCGCGTGATATCGGGTAAGATGATTGCGCCGATAATGATGGCCCCGACAACCCAAGAAATACCGTCACCTAAGCTCATCGCATTCTCGCCTACAGCCCGTGCCGGCTCTTCCATTTCAAGAAACTCTGAAAGGCTATGATTAGCAAAAGCGGACTTGGTGAAGAGCGCCGTCACAATGATTAAAACTGGAATGAGCAGTGTCGATAGAGCATTAATGGCTTTAAAACCTATCAATGTGGTGATCATCATACAAAAACTCGCGAGGATGGCGAGCAGGATTTTTGGAATGTTCATCCCCCACATATCAACCGCTAATCGGCCAACTGTATCCATAAATAGATTTATATTAAGCCCAAACCAACCCATTAAGCTGATAGCAAAGGCGATATTAACAAAGGCTGCGCCTTTATCTCCAAAGGCTACCCGCACAAGTAGATAAGAGCTCATACGGTCAGCAGCCCCAATATATCCGGTGATGCACCCAACAAATGTTACAATCAGCGATCCCCAAAAAAGAGCCCACATGGCATCAACAGGCGATAAACCTGCAAAGACTTCTAGCCCCGTCAGAAACGTTGGAAGAGAGAAACCCACCATGGCCGCAATTGCCGCCACTCGCGGCCAAGCTACTAATTGATCGTCTCGAATAGGTACTGCCGAAAATTCGCTGCCGTCTTCCATAATCTCTCCTCTTGCATGCTTATCCCATGCCAGCCAGAATATGCTTTCAAACTTGGGTCTATTGACAATGGAGAATTTCGTCCTTGCCGCAATGACAAAAATTAGATTTATTGAAATATGGCTAGACATAAAAACAACATCAAACTGGACGCGATAAACAAGAAGATATTGTCTATTACTCATTTACAGTCTGATATTTCCAATCAAGACTTAGCAGATAAGGTTGGTCTCTCTCCAAGCGCCTGTTTCCAGCGCGTAAAGGCGTTAAAGGATGCGGGGTACTTTGTGAGCTTTCATACAGATCTCGATTTGAACCGATTGGTGGAACACCTATTGGCTTATGTGGAATTCACACTTGAGAATAATAATCTGGACAATCGCCGCGCCTTCGAGGCCGAAATCAACAAATATCCGGAATTTATGGACTGTTTACGGATTACAGGAGATACAGATTACATAGCTTTTACATGTTGCTCTAATACGCAATCTTTGAACATGCTTATTGATGAAATTTCATCCAACGAAAAAGCCAAGATTAAAACTGTAAAAACACGGATCATTCTTGAGCGAAGCAAATGGTACCTTGGCTACCCCTTAGAAAAACTAAAATGGGTGGACGATTAGGGACCGCTTAATTTCACGAAGTGTGGGGTAACCTAACGTCCGCTTTACTCCCTAAGGCAAAATTAATGAGAGACCTTTAGCAAGGTTGCAAGCCAACACATCAGGACGGCGTTGCAGCAATTCAGACGGAGCGTCCGCGGCTGGACCAATGGCGTGAATAAGCGGCGCGAGAGGATCGATGACGTTTTTGCCGATGTCGGCGACGAGCGTAGGATCAATAGACTGGCCCAGAAGCAGTGTGAGCGTGTTTAAATCCTGCTCCACTTGCGTGCGGTAAATCGTAATATCGGTGTGCGCTGTATCGACACAGGTTTGTGCCGTGGCCACATCCAGTCCCGAAGCCGTCCCGATCTCGAAGGTTTTGAAAGTCAGACAGCTTGAAACATGCGATGGAGCGGATCCTGAACGCACACAATGGACGGTCGTAACAGAATAGCCCTCTCCCAAGATTATTTGGCAGAATGTATTGTACTGAGGGGCGGAAATGTTCTCCATCGTCCCGAATATCGACGTAACTCGGTCTCAACCTATTTGAGTTTTTCAATATATGAAAACATTGAAAAGTCTGAGGTTTTATTCACGCCTGACACGTCATGACAAGCCATACCAACAAAGGTTCCGGTGAAGTTTGCACCCTCACCTTTGCCATATTCATCCGATAAAACTGACGCGTCTAAAACCGGTCCAATCTCCATCCAGTCCTTGTCGTTATAGGAATACATAAATACGAGTTTGTCAAAATTGGTTTCGGCTTTGAGATAGACTTTTGTTCCGGATTGAACGGGGACATTTTTAAACTCAGCAGGCGCCTCGGCTTTCAAACCCTCAATATCTCCGTTGCAGGACATAATTGATAAATAGGGTCCAATTTCATCATCTGCGCTCATGTAGAGATAATGAAATTTGTGCTGATTATAATAACATATCAGCCCAGCCATTTGCTGAAAATTATCTGGCTCAAATTCCATGCACACAGAAGCCGAATAACAAAAGGATTGTTGCCGGCGCGCGACTAAGGCTTGGGTAAATAAGCTCCCCGGCGATTCCCGTCCTATTAAGCGTAACCAACCAGGTCGGGACTTAAGGTCAATTATTTCATCAGGATAGGGCGTTCTTAGCCATTGGAAATCTTCATGTAGAGAGCCAGAGGGCGAGAATTCATAGTCTCTGGAAATCAAGTCGTCATTCGCTATTTCCAGACTCGCATAGACGTTGCCTAGCTCGAACCAACCCTCATCATTAAGAACTAGGCTTTGTAGAGCTGACTCGCGTCCCATTGGACTGAATTGACGACCGAGCATAGGCCTCGAGCATAAGTGGCTCAAAACATACCCTCCCTCGGGTAGCGCTATAATTGAGCCGTGGCCCGTGCGTTGAAGATGATCTCCGGGCATGTCTCGTGCTGTAAGAAGATGCCCTTGGGGGTCAATTTCATAAGGCCCCCAAACATTATCAGCCCGCGCGAGGGTCACAGCATGCTCATATCCAGTTCCGCCCTCAGCGGTTATTAGATAATATTTCCCCGCGAACTTATGAATGTGGGGCCCCTCTGTCAGGCCGGCATCCGATCCTGCAAATATCATTTTGCTTGGTCCGACAAGTTTTTGCGCCAGCGCATCATATTCCTGCATTATGATACCTTTGAAATAGCTACGGTCGGGCCGATGATCCCAAACCATGTTCAGCCAGTACTTTTTTCCATCATCATCATGAAAAAGGCTAGGGTCAAAACCCGAGGCATTCATATAAATAGGAGACGCCCACTCACCATCAATCGTCTCACATGTGGTCAGATAATTTGGTGTGTCTTTAAAATGCCCATCAAATCGGCGAGTAATGGTGTAACCCAGCCAGAATTTGTCATCAGCATAAGATAAGGCCGGGGCCCAGACACCGCAGCTATCTGGCACGCCGCGCATATCAAGCAAGTCAGGACGGTTCAGAGGCCTAGAGATAAGCATCCAATTATGCAGATCTTTCGAATTATGAATTTGGACGCCAGGAAACCATTCAAAGGTCGAGGTCGCCATGTAATAGTCAGTCCCGACCCGCAACAGACAGGGATCGGGATTAAATCCTCGGAGAACAGGGTTTTTAAAGTTTAAAGGCACTTAGGTCTAACTCTTCTATTCCATCATCCCATCGAGGATTTCTATGGTTCCATCGCTCCGGTGAGTGAGCTCGGCAATTTTGACGCTTCTCAAATGCGTGACGCCGCCCGACGGACGACTGTCATGATGAAATAGATACCACTTCCCTTGGAACTCACAAATACTGTGATGTGTCGTCCAGCCAATAACAGGCGTCAGGATGACGCCTCCATAGGTGAAAGGACCATAGGGCGAGTCTCCAATAGCATAACAAAGCAAATGTGTATTCCCTGTCGAGTAGGAAAAATAATATCGGCCGTTGAATTTGTGAACCCAAGCCGCCTCAAAAAATCGACGATTATGATCACCTGCCGTTATCGGATTTCCTTTTTTGTCCAAAATGAGAACGTCAACAGGTTCCTCTGCAAAGCCCCTCATATCGTCCGACATTTTTGCGACTTTGGGGCAAAGAGCTGGTGCCTCATCGGAAGGTTCTGAGTCATCATCTTCATATGACCCCGTTTTCCACCTTTGTAATTGTCCGCCCCATATCCCACCAAAATACATATAATATTCGTCGTTATCATCCTCAAAGACTGCCGGGTCGATACTAAAGCTACCCTCTATGTAGTTCTCGTCCGGCTGGAAGGGGCCGTAGGGCTTATCGCTTGACGCAACACCTATGCGAAAAATGTCATCATGATCCTTGGCTGGAAAATAAAAGTAATAGGTATCACCTTTTTTAGCGGCATCCGGCGCCCACATCTGACGCTTGGCCCAAGGCACATCGTCAACATGTAGCGAGGGACCATGATCTGTAGCTTCACCGTCAATACTCTCCAGAGAAAAGACATGATAGTCTTTCATGTCGAAATGGTCCCCATTATCGTTGAATGGGATTCCCCCCTCAACATCATGTGACGGATAAATATATAGCCGGCCATCAAAGACATGTGCGGAAGGGTCGGCGGTGTAGATTCCGTCCAGTAAATAGCGATTCATTATTGAACTCATGGCTTAATCTCTCGCCATATCGATGATCTGCCCCACCACAGGTTTTGGTGTATTGTCACGATTAAATAATAATGGATAGTCTGTACGACCCTCTACTGGCCAATTGTTTCGCCATGTATGAGCGTCGCCAATCCCCCATGTTGTCACCCGTGTAATTTTGTCAGAATGTTTGCGGTACAATTTGAATAGAGACAAATATCTCTCATCTAATTGCCGAGATACATTTGCCGGTAATCCATTAGGGTAAGGATCCATTTCCTTTCTAAATTCATAGGATTGTGATACCTCGGCGGAAACTTCTGTGCCAGGCCATGGCAAGACGGATATATCCAGCTCCGTTACGAGAACATCTCCTAGCTCAGCAAATCTTAGGATACTGGTTTCAATCTCAGCGATTGTTGGGTTGTTCAGCCCCATATGCTGCTGCAGGCCAATTCCGTCCACACGGATGCCTTTGGCTTGCATTCCTTTTACAAGGGCATAGACGGCTTCACGTTTCTCAGGAATGGCAAGTGAATAATCATTATAGAGTAAAGCGACATTCGGATCAGCCTCATGCGCGAAACGAAACATGTGCTCAACCCAGTCAGGGCCAATGATTTTATAAAATGGGCTATCCCGCATTTCGCCATTGTCGAGAACGGCTTCATTGACGACATCCCAACTATCTACACGTCCCTTATACCGAGTAACCACGGTCTTGATATGTGTCTCCATGCGATTGAGTAAAACTTCTCGAGAGACTTGCACACCCTGATCGTCGACAAATAACCAACCCGGCGTTTGAGAATGCCAGGCTAAAGTATGACCTGTAATGTGCATATTATGCATCTCGCCAAATGCGACGAATGCATCGGCATCATCCCAAAAGAACTTACCCTTTTTCGGTTGGAGAAACATGGACTTCATCACATTTTCAGCAACGATTGCATTAAAGTGTTTCGTTGCAATGTTCCGATTTGCTAAATCTGAGCCATCGTAATGATTAGGGGCGAGCGCGGCTCCTACAAAAAAGTCTTTTTCAAGCGCCTGCGCTAAGCCTGTTTCAAGCGTATCTAAGCCGCCTTTATTCACAGAGTTATGTCCGCATCCCGCTAAACACAGTATCACGAAACCAAGGACTAATTTAGTCTTCATTTTTCTTTCCTTTCAACTTTATTTCAAGCAGCGCTAAGCACTACGTCCCTTCAGAGCTTCTTCAATTTCAATTTCTTTTGCCTTGTTGATCTCGTAGAAAAACAATAATCCGCAGGCCACGAGGAAGGGTATGGCCGCATAAATACTGACCATATTTCGGATACCTAAAAGAGTTTCGGCGGATTGCTGAGCAAGGTCAGGATCATAATCGTAATAATCCAGCAAGGCCGTCACAAATGTCTGACCCAAGGTGAGACCGACCTTCAGACCTACGAGCATAGCAGAAAAGATTATGGCTGTTGCACGGCGGTTATTTTTCCACTCTGAGAAGTCAGCAACATCGGCAATCATCGCCCAGAGAATGGGAATTGTGATACCATAAAAGAAACCATGTGTAGCCTGGCACAATAGGACCATATCAACCCTATCTGGCGGGATGAAAAATAGTAAAATTATGAAAATGGTGCTCAAGAAAAGCGCGCCACCAAAGACGTCACGTTTCCCATATTTATCAGCCAAGCGCTTTGAAAAAAGAATACCAATCAAGCTCATGACAATACCGCCCCCGTTAAATAGTGAGAAACTATAGGAGGATGGATTATCGATATTGGACAAGCCGATAAGAGAAAGGGTCTTTACCATTGAGTCCCTGTCGAGATAGTTCTCAAAATAATAGACATAGGCCCCGCCTTTCAACGCAAGCGTGACAAAAACCAAAGTGGTTAAGAGCAACATGATAAGCCAAGGGCGGTTCCCGATCAGATCTTTAAGATCTTCTCGAACGGTGGACCGTTGCTCTTTAGTTGGAACTACCCTCTCACTTGTTGTAAAGAACGAAATTAACAACAAAATTGTGCCAACGCTGGAAAGAAAGATCATTACCCGGGGGAAGCCTATGGAACGGTCTCCATCACCGACCATATCTACAATCGGGAACATAGCCACCTGAATAATTAACTGGGCAATCATCACGGCCATAAATCGGTAGGATGATACGCTATTGCGCTCAGCCACATTGCCGGTCAATACAGCGCTTAGCGCTGAATAAGGTAGGTTATTCGCCGAATAGACTAACAACAACAAAGTATATGTAATCAATGCATATATAACTTTACCCGTCGTACTAAAGTCGGGAGTCATAAATGCGAGTATGGATATTAGGCCAAACGGTACTGCCGTCCATAATATCCACGGCCTGAATTTACCCATTTTGGTATTCGTTCGATCCGCAATCAAGGCCATAACTGGATTGAACAAAATCGCGCCAAAAAAACCAACGTAAAAAATAATCATTGTGGCAGCGGCTGTAGGTATCTTCAGGATATCCGTGTAGAAAAATGCCAAAAACATGACAAGAGTCTGGAAAACAAGATTTGCCGCCAAGTCTCCGACCGCATACCCCGCTTTTTCCTTAACGCTGAGAACTTCGTTTCTATTCATAATTTATTTGCAACTAACGCATCATTTATTTTTTATGCGAGACTCACACCTCCCCTAGTTTACTATTTAATTATATTCGAATTATTCGAACCCTAGTTATTATCCCCAATTTCCGGCAAACCCATTGCGTCCAAAATTGCTTTCATTGTCATTTGTGTCTTTAGGCTTTTCTCAGGCGGAACAACTTTGGAAGTGGTTTCGCCAGCTAATAAGTCTTCGCCTACTGAAACGGCTTGATAGGCATAGCCAGTTGAGCCACGCTGGAAATCAGCCGTTTCTAATAATTCATCTATTGAGTAGAGCTCGGCTCTGTGCGCTCTAAAAAAATCGGGAATTATTATATGCCCCTTAGTGCCTATAATTTGAGCACTATTGCCAAGGCGACACTTGAATGACGACGTAATCACCGCAGTCAGGTCCCCAAAATCAAACATAGCGGTCAGGTCGTCCTCTACCCCCGTCGGAGCAAGTGAATGAATAACCCTCAAATCCTTAAGTGGAAGGCCTATAAATAAATCCATTAGAGCCACGGGATAAATCCCCATCTCGCGTAAAACACCGCCCGAGTCTGAAGGGTCAAATTCACGCGCATCAGAGGAGAAAGGAACCGGATAACCAAAATCTGCCTTGAAGTGCAGAATGTCGCCAATTCGGCCACTTTCGACCCAGGCCTTTGCAGCTTTTATCGCGGGCAAATGCCACGTCCACATTGCCTCCATAAAATACGTCTGATTTGTGTTTGCTGTCTCGATTATTTCTATCGCGTCCTTGACGGATGTCACGAAGGGTTTTTCGCAAACGACAGCCATTCCGGAACTCAAGCACTTTTTAGTGAAAGCTTTATGGCTAGTGTGAGGCGTGGCTATGTACGCTACATCAATCTCGCCGCTATTTATTAGAGCGTCTAGATCTGTATAAATATTTTGAATGTTATATTTCGACGCAAATCGCTTTGCCGCGTCTTCAGACCGGGAGCAGACGGCTGCTAATTCACCGTTTGGAACATTTTTAAAATCATCACAGAACCAACCTGACATCCGTCCTGTGCCAATAATTCCCCATTTTATTTTTTTATCTTTCACTTTGAATGTCCCTAATTTCGACCTTGCCCTCTCAGACGCCATCGAATTCTCTTATGTGGTTGTCTCAATAAATTTCGTCGAACCTCTCAGTTTCACTTCATAATCCAACTTAATGGCCGCATTCCCGGTCTCTTTTTTACGATTGACAACATCGAGCAACTTGATTGCCTCTATCGCCATTTCTTTTACGGGCTGATGGATTGTTGTCAGTGGCGGATATATGACCTGCGCAATTGGAGAATCATCAAAACCCGCAATCGATAAATCTTCTGGCACGCGAAGGTTATTCTTATACGCTGCAGCGAGGCAGCCTGCCGCCATCTCATCATTACTCGCGATGATGACAGATGGCCGTTCTTTGGAAGATAGAAGCTTATCTGCCAATGCAAATCCTGACTTAAAGTCGAAATTACCTTCTAAAACCCAATCCTCTTTTGGGGAAATGCCCGCGCTCTGCAGGGCTCTTAAATGCCCATCTTTTCGCTTCTGAGCATGCAATTGACTCAGTGGCCCTGACAGAAAAGCAATTGCACTGTGACCCGCCTGTATGAGGACCTGCGTTATATCAAAAGAGGCCGCATCATCATCAATATAGATACAATACCCCCCACTCCCCGTTTCTGGATAGGCTCCAACCCTGATGACAGGAACACCTAATGCCTCTAGTGAATTCAAAATACTGATTTCGCCCGATGCAGGCGGCAACAAGACGATACCGACAGGTTTATCACTCAACACCAGTTTTTGGATTTCACTTTCATCGAATTCTGATTTCAGAACCAGATCGAAGCCGGCATCCTGACACGCTGAAAGAGCCCCTAACTGAAATAGATTCCGGTAGTTAGGACTGGGGTTTGAGCCAATAAGAACAACCTTATTGGACCGTTTAGCTCTAAGAGTTCTCGCCGAAACATTGACTTTATAATCGAGTTCTCGCGCCGCCTTAAGCACAGCCATTTTTGTTTCTTCGCGGACGTAATCCTCGCCCGAAAAGACGCGGGAAACAGTTTTAAATGAGACGCCTGCGCGTTTCGCAACATCAATAATGGTCGGCATAGAATCTTCTACTTGCTTTTATGACAAGGTTGTCATAAACGATGGCCGATTTTAAAACAAGACTTAAATTTTGGAACAATTTTGGCAGCTCAAATCCGCTAAATTTATTTCAAACCGAAAAACAGGCTTGTTGGCGTCACCCGAAGAAAGCCTGTCTTCGGGTAATTTTTATCGTTGAGGACAAACAGTGTATCTGGGAATTGACATTGGAACATCCGGCGTCAAAGCCGTTTTGGTAGATGATGATCAGCATATAGTTGATCAGGCCAGCTCACCACTGACAGTAAATCGCCCCAAAGCTTTTTGGTCTGAGCAGTCTCCTTCAGACTGGTGGGAAGCGACGTGCGCCGCAGTCAAGAGCTTGGATCCATTCAAACGTTCTGGCGTAAAAGCAATTGGCCTCTCAGGGCAAATGCATGGAGCAACCTGCCTGGATGACCAAAACCGTGTCATCCGCCCTGCTATTCTCTGGAATGATGGACGTAGCAGCGCGCAGTGCAAAACGATGATGGATGATATGCCGACATTAACCAGTATATCTGGCAACCTCGCCATGCCGGGTTTCACCGCGCCAAAGCTTGCCTGGATGCGCGAACATGAAAAAGATAATTTCAAAAAAACATCAAAAATCCTCCTAACTAAGGATTATGTTCGTCTTTTAATGACGGGCGCTTACGCCTCTGATATGTCAGATAGCGCTGGAACACTCTGGATGGATGTGAAGGCCAGAGACTGGTCAGATGATATTTTGTCACTGACCAATTTAGACAGATCTCATATGCCGGAGCTTTTCGAAGGCAGTGAAGCTACAGGAGTGCTTTTAGCAAACATTGCGACCGATTGGGGCGTGCCTCAGGTTCCAGTGGCTGGCGGCGGCGGCGACAATGCGGCCGGTGCGGTCGGATCGGGTACTGTGACCCATGAAGATGGCTTTCTCTCTCTAGGGACCTCCGGTGTCGTGTTTTTGGCGGACAGTGGATATCGTCCTAATCCTGAGAGTGGCGTTCATACATTCTGTCACGCACTACCCGGAATGTGGCACCACATGAGTGTGATGTTATCCGCTGCAAGCGCAGTCGATTTTGTGTCTTCTATCACGGGCTTCGCCAACCCTGCTGACCTTTATGCGGCAGCGGAAGACTATAACCAACATTGTGACAAAGTTATATTCCTGCCCTACCTATCGGGCGAACGCACGCCGCATAATAACCCAAATGCAACAGGAGCATTTTTCGGCCTAACAAATGACGTTAATCGCAATACGCTGGCTCAGGCTGCCTTAGAAGGTGTGGCCTTTGCTCTCGCTGATGGGATAGACGCGCTGAGAGAAGCCGGCGCGAATGTGAACGGATTGACGGTAATTGGAGGCGGTGCCCGCTCGCACTACTGGGGAAAAATTCTCGCGTCCACATTTGGCTTCCCCCTAAACTATCGCAGCGGCGCGGCGGTAGGCCCGGCCTTCGGCGCTGCAAGATTAGCAAGGCTGTCTGTCAGCGGCGAGAAAGTGGCTGAAGTCTGCCGTCCCCCGAGTATTGATTTGACGATACAGCCTGACCCGAAATTGCAGGACATTTACGCACGTCGCCGCCCTATTTTTCAAAAACTTTACACCAACACAAAGGAACTAAATTTATGAGTGGATTTTTCGATCATATTTCACCCATCCAATATGAGGGCCCGGAAAGCGACAACCCCCTCGCTTTTAAATATTATGACAAGTCCAAAAAGGTTTTGGGCAAGACGATAGAAGAACACCTTCGCGTCGCTGTTTGTTACTGGCATACTTTCTGCTGGGATGGCTCTGATATCTTTGGGGGTGGGCCGTTTGATCGCCCATGGCATGGCTCCGTGAACGATCACACTGCGGCACTTATGAAACTTGATGCGGCCTTTGAATTTTTTGACAAGCTTGGAAACCCATTTTTCTGCTTCCACGACACGGATGTTATGGCAACAGCCGAAACTCCACGTGAGCACACTGAAAATTTCCGAAAGATTGTAGATGCGATTGAAGCAAAGATGGCAAGCTCGCAAACAAAACTTCTCTGGGGCACGGCCAATATGTTCTCCCACCCACGCTATATGGCAGGCGCCTCTACTAACCCAAACCCGGATGTAGCCGCCTTTGCAGCCCTCCAAGTGAAAGAAGCGCTCGAAGCGACTCACCGCTTAGACGGAGCGGGCTATGTGATGTGGGGAGGACGAGAGGGTTATGACTCAATCCTGAACACCAATCTAAAGCAAGAAATGGATCAGCTGGGCCGTTTTGTTGCTATGACGGTCGAGCATAAGCATAAAATCGGCTTTAAAGGTGATATTTGGATCGAACCTAAGCCACATGAGCCAACAAAACATCAATATGACCGCGATGTTGCAACTGTTTACGGTTTCCTGAAAGAATACGGGTTAGAGGATGAAGTCGGCGTCAATATTGAGCCCAATCACGCGACACTCGCGGGACATAGCTTTGAGCACGAAGTAGAGATGGCGAATGCTCTGGGTATTTTTGGTTCCATCGACTTTAACCGAGGCGATCCCCAAAATGGTTGGGACACGGACCAGTTCCCAAACGATCTTCGCGAAAATACAATGGCGCTGTACTATATTCTCAAAGGCGGCGGCTTCAAAAATGGTGGCTCTAATTTTGACGCCAAAGTTCGCCGTCAAAGTCGCGATGCAGAAGACCTCTTCTATGGTCATATTGGCGGAATGGACCTTCTTGCCCGCGCTTTGCAGAACGCTGCGGCCCTAATAGAGTCCGGTAAGCTCCAAGCTTTCACAGAGCAAAGATATGAAAAATGGGAGTCGGGGATGGGTAAGCTTATGATGAGCAACAACGCCACTTTGGGCGATATGGCCAAGTACTGCTTGAAGGAGAATAATTCTCCTGAACCCGTTTCAGCTCGTCAAGAGTATCTCGAAAACATTGTCACACAACATACGAAGTAATTTATCATGAAATTTTTTATCGATAGTGCTGATATTGAAAAAATATCTGCGTTGAACGAAATCGGTTTGGTCGACGGCGTCACGACCAATCCATCCATAATTGCTAAATCAGGTCTGGACTTTAAGAACGTCATTCGCGAAATTTGTGAACTTGTCGAAGGGCCTGTTAGCGCAGAAGTGGTTGCGACTGATGCGGAGCAAATGATTATAGAAGGCCGGGAACTTCGTAAAATCGCTGATAATGTTTGTGTCAAACTACCTTTGACCATGGACGGTTTAAAGGCCTGTAATCAGTTCTCAAAAGAAGGCATTCCGACAAATGTCACACTTTGTTTTTCGCCCAATCAAGCCCTATTGGCTGCCAAGGTCGGAGCGACCTATATCTCGCCTTTCATCGGAAGACTGGATGATATCACGCTTGACGGCATGGATTTGATTTCAGACATTCGCATGATTTATGACAATTATGGGTTTGAAACGGAAATTCTCGCGGCTTCAATTCGCAATGTTAATCATGTCAAACAATGCGCCCTCGCCGGAGCTGATGTCATGACCGCGCCACCTGATGTGGTCGAAAAACTGTCAACCCACCCCCTCACGGATAAAGGCCTCAGCGCCTTCCTCAAGGATTGGAAAAAAACGGGACAGACAATTTTATAAACCGTCTGAACAAGATTAAATTAGAGAGAATAACAATGTCAACTTCACGCTCAGAGCGCGAACACCAGCTCATGTCTGGATCAATCATCGCACTTTCCATGGACGCAGTGCAACAGGCCAATTCAGGCCATCCCGGTATGCCAATGGGCATGGCTGATGTAGCTACTGTTCTATTCGGTAAGTTTCTGAAGTATGATAATACAGACCCGAACTGGCCTGATAGAGACCGTTTTATCCTCTCTGCGGGCCATGGCTCAATGCTGCTCTACTCGCTTTTACATCTCACCGGCTACAAAGCCATGACCATGGATCAAATCCGTAACTTCAGGCAGCTAGGCTCCAATACCGCGGGGCATCCGGAATATGGCCACACGCCTGGCGTGGAAACGACGACCGGACCCTTGGGACAAGGCATCGCCAATGCCGTTGGATTTGCCTTAGCCGAACGCCACTTGAATGCACGTTATGGAGACGAGCTCGTAGATCATCACACCTATGTAATGGCCGGGGATGGCTGTCTCATGGAAGGCATTTGTCAGGAAGCAATCAGTCTCGCCGGGCATCTGAAGCTCAACAAACTAATTGTCTTTTGGGATGACAACTCGATCACTATTGATGGCTCCGTTGATATCTCCGACAGCACAGATCAACTCACGCGTTTCAAAGCTTCCGCCTGGAATGTGATATCTGTGGACGGACATAACCCAGCCAAAATCGCTGCCGCCATTCGCAAGGCTCATAAATCAGAAAAGCCGACCATGATTGCTTGTAAAACTGTGATCGCCAATCATGCGCCGACAAAAGCCGGAACATCGAAAGCTCACGGCTCTCCCTTAGGCGCTGAAGAGGTCGAGGGTGTTCGAAATGCCATTGGCTGGGAATATGGACCATTTGAAGTACCAGAAGAGGTTTACAAACTTTGGTCTCGCGGTGGCCGCAAGGGCCGCAGCTCCAAAAGCGAATGGGAGGCACGCCTGAACGCCCATCCCAAGGCAAACGATTTTAACAGAGCCGTCAAAGGTAAACTCAATGATGGGTGGGACGAAGCTCTACAAAGTTACAAAGACCAACTGGCTAAAGACATGCCCAATCTGGCGACACGGGCGTCTTCCGGAAATGTCCTAAAGGTGCTGACGGAACATCTGACAGACATGGTATCCGGCTCTGCCGATTTGGAAGGCTCCAACAAGACCCGCACCCCGAGCACACCCGATATTCAGGCGGGCAATTATGGCGGGCGTTATATTAATTACGGCATTCGTGAACATGCCATGGCGGCAGCGATGAACGGCATGGCGCTTCATGGCGGAATCATTCCGTACGCAGGAACATTTCTGGTCTTCGCGGACTATTGTCGTCCGTCCATTCGCCTCTCGGCCCTGATGAACCAGCGGGTTATTTACGTCATGACACATGACAGTATCGGAGTGGGTGAAGATGGCCCCACCCATCAACCCGTCGAACACCTAGCCTCCCTGAGGGCCATTCCGAACTTACATGTCTTCCGCCCGGCTGATGCAATAGAAGTAGCAGAATGCTGGGAACTCGCCGTGCGGCGTACTGACGGCCCCTCTCTCATCGCCCTAACACGACAAGGCTTACCAGCTTTACGAGATGATGCGTCCGAGAACTTGTCTGCTCGCGGTGGTTATATCCTCTCTGCCGGAGAGGGCCAAAGTGATATCGTCCTATTGGCGACCGGTTCAGAAACCCATAAGGCCATTGAAGCTCAGAGCGAGCTTCGCAACCATGATATTTCCGCTCGGGTCGTCTCCATTCCCTGTATGGAACTGTTCCTAAAGCAAGGCGAAGAATATGTCCGCTCAGTGCTTGGGGATGACCTGCCGAAAATCGCATCAGAAGCCGGTATTCGTCAAAGTTGGGACGGGTTGATCGGCCGCAATGGCGGCTTTATCGGCATGAGGGGTTTTGGAGCTTCAGGCCCTGGCGCAGCTCTATTTGAGCATTTCGGGATCACGGCTGATGCCATAGTAACCCAAGCTGTACAGATGCTGCGTATTTGACGCCATTCAGAGGGTATGATGCCAAGACATCGAAGAAGGCATAGGGGAAACCCTATGCCCATATGGAACGGATTGAAATCCACACAATAACACTTTGTCCCAGCACTCTCTAAGCTAAGTTTTAAGCTTCAAAACACTGCTTGGCGCACATCAAAGCACCCAGCTGATATAGATCGCTACGACTCCGCGGCTACTGCCTCAGCCCGCAGTTTCTTTTTATCAATTTTTCCTACAGGCGTGAGCGGGATAGCAGCAATGAAAACTATCTTTTTGGGCACTTTATAAGCCGCCATATTCTTGCGAATCCAGCTTGTCAGTTCGGACTTTAGATCTTCTTCGTTGCGGTCTTTGAAGTCGGGTGCAAGCTCCACATAGAGATTCACAATATCATTCCCCAGACGCTTAGTATCAGGTGTTCCAATCACGGCCGAAGCCGCCACCATAGGCAGGGCTGCTAGCTTATCTTCAACTTCGACAGAGAAGACTTTAAAACCACCAACAACCAACATATCTTTGGCGCGGTCGCAGAGGAAGACATAACCGTCTTCATCCATATATCCGACATCACCCGTGAACATCCACTGTTCACCGTCAATTTCGCGCATGGCGCGGGCACTTTCCTCTGGTAAACCAAGATAGCCTTTCATCAGTTGCGGACCAGCGGAGCAAATCTCCCCTACCTCGCCTAACGGCATATCTTTTTCTCCGGTTTCCACATCGCGGATACGGATTTTTGCGCCAACGCAAGGAATACCGACGGAGCCTGATTTTGCTGCGCCAACGGGGTTGGTCGTGTGACATGGCCCAGTTTCCGTCATTCCGAAAATATCCGACATCACCGGTTTTCCAATGAGGCTGACGACTTTATCGTGCGTTGTTTTTGTCATCGGCGCAGCGCCGGAGCTGGCCATAACAATGCGAGAAAAATCCACTTCCGCAAATTTGGGATTAGCGGTCAGCATATCATAAAGGGCGGGCACTGCAGCAATACGTGTCGGCGGGCGCAATTTCATCGCCTCACAAAAACGGTCAGTATCACGCGGATCAGGTAATAACTCATAAGAGCCCCCTGTTACAAAGCTCATCAGGCAAAAACAGAGACCGGCAATATGAAATAGCGGGAAGGCTGAAACGAAAGTTTCGTCTCCAATTTGAATTTCGGGCGCAAGCGCCAGAGATTGCAAGGGGTTATGCAAAAGTGTGCGATGAGAGAGCATTGCGCCTTTGGGCTTACCCGTTGTTCCCCCAGTATATTGAATCATGAAAGTTTTTGTCGGTGCAACAGTAACCGTCTTGAAATGCAAGTCTTCGTTTTCTGTGGCAGCGCGGTAGCTTGTCGCTTTCACGCGCTCCAAATTGGGCAATTTCACATCAGCTGCCCCAAGCATATCCCCTGCGCCGCATATCATCACACAGTCCAAACAGGCTGGGGCAGACATGGCCGTCACCGCAGGGGCGAGAGCCTCAAAACTCATCAGTACTTTTATTTTTGCATCTGAGATTTGGTGCGCCAATTCCGGCGGAGCCAAGAGCGGAGAAACCCCTGAGCCGATGGCTCCTAGTTTTGAGACAGCGATCAATCCGAATACATATTGCGGAATATTGGGCATATGAAACCCGACAACATCCCCTGCCCCAACACCTAAGTCTCTTAAAGCATTGGCGAGCTTATTGGCCTCTTCATTGACTTCTGTATAAGTCCAGCTCCGCGCAAAGTAATGAAGAGCGACTGAATCCGGACGAACGTCAACATGTTCTGCAACATAATCCGCAAGGGTTCGATCTGCAGGCTCCAAATTTTGGATACCAAGTTTCTCATAGGTTTTGAGCCAAGGGGTCTGCAGCATATAGATGTCTCTTTTATCGCTTTTTATCATCTGTTCGAGAATGAGTGAGATGTTTGGCAAATTGATAATTATTCTTGGAATAAATCACACATTACTCCTTTTGCCAATAATTCATCAGCTGCAGAAATGAAGCTTGATGGGTGAAAGGAACATGGTTTTAGTTAGACTTTATTCTGGCATTAATACCGCATAATTTGCGCTTTATCTTGAAGTGTTTGAGATAAAGATAAAAGACAGCAGGCTTAAGCTTGCCCATAACCAATTGAGCCTGTAAATTATTTTGCAAGCCTTCTAAGGCACGGTTGCCTAACGCCGACGATGAAAGTCAAAAGATTCACCCTGGATGATCGGTTCAATCAAGCCTATCTGGGTTGGCACGAGGCACCTGAAAAAATTATTTGGAATTAGATAGATGCATAATGTTGTTATTGTTGGCGTAGGCGAAGTTGTTAAACAAGTTCCCGAAGACTTAGAGGCAGCCGCCTCTCCTCTAGACCTCATGGTTGCCGCAGCAGAGTCAGCGCTCGAGAATAGCGGCAGTGCCAAGTTAAAATCCGCTGTGGATACAATCGCTGTCGTGAGAACAACGTCAGATTCAGCAGGAACCCTAAAAAGCCCTTTTGGAGATCCTGCCAACTATCCGCGGTCTGTGGCACATCATCTTGGCGCAGATCCGCAACATGCCATCTATTCAAACGCCAGTGGGCATACGCCACAATCCTTAGTTAATAAATTTTCTGATGAAATCCGGAAAGGCCTAAAGGAAGCGGTTCTGATTGTTGGCGCAGAAGCTGTTGCCAATCAAAAAGCCCTAAAAAAAGCCAAGGTCAAAACCAATTGGCGAAACGATATTACGGGACCTCTGCACGACCACGGACCAGATGCCTATGTGACTCTTCATGTCTCGCAAATGTATAATGAACTCACCAACATTGCGTCTATGTATTCGCTTTTTGAAAACGCGCGGCGTGGGCAAAATAACAAAAGCCAAAGTGATTACGCATTAGAATGCGGCCAACTCTTTGAAAAATTTTCTCAGGTAGCAGCCAACCACCCTCATTCAATGTTTCCAACAGCTTATTCGGCCGAAGAAATAGCAGCGGTTACGGAAAGCAACAAACCCGTTACGGATATATACACCCGCGCAATGGTCGCCAAAGACGGCGTTAATCTGGGGGCATCCGTGATTTTAATGAGCGAAGAAAAAGCCCTCAGCCTTGGCATTGCGCGCGACAAATTCATATATCCTCTCGCAGGAAGTGAAACGACAGATAAAAAAATACCTTTCAGGGAAAATTTAGCAAAATCCGTTGCGATGGACACGGCCTATAAAGGCGCGTTCAAAACGGCTGGATTGAAGATGTCAGATATTAGCCGCATGGATCTTTACAGCTGCTTTCCAATCGCTGTTTTCGCGGCTTGCGAAACACTTGGAATTAAACATGACGACCCGCGCGGCCTGACTGTTACAGGCGGCCTCCCCTTCTTTGGCGGTCCCGGAAACAACTACTCCATGCACGGGATTGTCAATATCGTGAAGCAGCTTCGCGAGGATGGGAAAGGCTATGGCCTTGTCGGCGCGAATGGAGGCTTCTTATCAAAACACGCTGTAGGAATCTATGGCACGAGCGCGCCTGAACGCGGCTTCAGACTTGCCGATGCCGCCGCTTTGGACGCAATTGTTCAGGCACAAGATAGTCCGGTTGTTGCTGAATATGCTGATGGCAGAGCCACTATTGAAAGCTATTCTGTTGAGTTTTCTTCTAAAGGACCCAAACGCGGATTTATTCTGGGACGATTGGAAGACGGACGGCGTTTTCTAGGCTCAACTGACCGCGCTGACAAAGAAACAGTGCAAGCGTTACTGAGTGCTGATCCGCTAGGCCGAGAGATTTTCGTCACAAGTAAGGGCCCGGGCAATCGATTTAGTTTTGACGAAGAAAAGACCTTATCATTCATCCCTCCTCTACCAAACAGCCTAGATGGCGACTTCGAACATATACGCGTTAACCGAAATGGAAACGTTCTGGAGGTCACAATTAACCGCCCAGAATCCAGGAACAGCCTAACGCCTGAAGCCAACTACGAATTAGAACACGTCTTTAACCTCTATGAGGCCGATCGTTCGCTTTGGGTCGCCATTCTCACCGGGGCGGGCGATAAGGCCTTTTGCGCCGGTAATGACCTAAAGTACTCCGCAACAGGAAAACAAATTTGGGTTCCAGAAACGGGGTTCGGTGGCCTAACAAGTCGCAAGAAGCGTTTCAAGCCCGTCATAGCTGCCGTCAACGGTTTCGCTTATGGCGGTGGTCTTGAAATCGCCCTCGCCTGCGATGTCATTGTCGCTGATGAAACTGCTAAGTTTGCGCTTCCTGAGGTCAAAACGGGACTGATTGCTGCGGCAGGCGGCGTCTTTCGCCTCCCCAAAGCCATTCCCCCTCACATCGCGCGCGAGATGATCTTGACCGGACGCCCGATGGGAACGGACGAGGCGCAGCAACATGGACTGATTAATTACAAAACCAAGCCCGGTGGCGTTATGGAAAAAGCACGCCAGATAGCCGAAGAAATTTGCTCGGCCAGTCCAACTGCTGTGTCGGCATCCCTTCAAATGATGTATGAGGGTGCGGACATAATTGATCCGACCGATGCCGTTTCGATTCAATCCGAAGCTATTCTCAAATTTGCCATTTCGGAGGATTTGCAAGCGGGCCTGATGGCATTTCTAACGAAACAAAAGCCGAAATGGAAAAATCGGTAAGATACAGATCGGCTGAAGCTAGCCCGCGATGCAAAGATTTCGGTTTTAATTCAGCGGAACTACTTTGCTAGAGGCTTGAAATTTGACCAATCTGGTGTGGCCAACCTTTGCTGATATTCTTTAAGATTTCCGCACCAGTTATTCGGGATTTTTTCGCCCTGTTTGTACCAGCTTTTCTCAACCTTGGCCCAGGTGAATTCAGATAGACGTTTTTGCATTTCGTCAACGAAGGCATTTTCAACCTCTTCTTTGACCTCTATTTCGCCGCCATCAGCCCGCTCAATCAGCTGCGTAATATAGCCTGCCTGCGCTTCGTGTTTAAGCGTAATGGCCGTATGACCTGTATTGGAGTTTGGGCCGTACATGTAAAACAGGTTAGGAAAGTTTGCCGTGGTGACCGTGTTATATGCATAGGCCCCATCGGCCCAGCGATCCTCTAAGGTCGCCCCGCCGCGGCCCTGAATATCCAGTCCCATCAGGAATGGATTCGTGTAAAAGCCCGTCGCATAAACGATGACATCATGGTCATTCTGGCTTCCATCAATACACTCAATGCCCGTTTTGTTGACGCGCTTAATGCCTTTGGTTTCAATTTTGACATTGTCACGCGCGATGGCTGGATAAAAATCTGTAGATAGCAAAATGCGTTTCGCGCCGATTGGAAAATCCGGTGTTAAAATCGCCTGCAATTTGGGATCTTTAATATGCTTCTTCATATTTTTATGGGCTTCTGCTTCTAACACCTTCCCCCAGAATTTATTTCCCGCCACGGCGGGATATAACATTTTTTCCGAGAACAGCATCATCAGGGCTCTCTCAACTTTTCTGAGAACTGGTATTTTTCGCGCACGTTTCTTCTGACCGTCGGAATAGGCCTTATCTCTATTGTCGATGATCCAATTCGGCGTCCTTTGATAAATGGTCAGCTCACCTGCTATTTTCGCGACCTCTGCAATGACTTGAATGGCACTCGCAGCGGATCCCACAATCCCAACCTTTTTACCTTTTAAATCGACTTCATGATTCCATTGCGCCGAATGGAAATATGCGCCTTCGAAACTATCGACACCTTCGATAGACGGCATTTTAGGGTGATGAAGCTGCCCGACCGATGAAATGAGATAGCGGCATGTGATTTCGCCCTTATCCGTTTTTACCGTCCAGATCTTCGCTTTTTCATCATATGTAGCGCCCAGAACTTTTGTCTGAAATTGCATATGACGCAGCAGGTCATTTTCACGTGCGACATCTTTCTGGTATTGATGTATTTGCGCTTGTCTTGAAACTCTATAATTCCAATCAGGATTAGGCGCGAATGTGAATTCATATATGGCAGAATATGTATCGCATTTTGCTCCGGGATAAGTATTTTCTCGCCAAGTTCCACCAAGCTCCTCTGCTTTCTCAAGCATCAGGAAATTATCTCTCTGTGCTTTTTTTAGGTGGTAAGCCATACAGATACCTCCAAATCCAGTACCTATAATGACGCTCTCATAATCTGGCATTTACATGTAACCTCTGGGAAGTGTTCGTCCTTTAGATGTATATTGCATCGGTAATGCGCCAATGCTAGCGCGTTATATTCATCAAGCTAAATTGGGAATACTATGCCTGGTACTGTAAACAAGCAAAAATCCTAGCGGCGGAAAATGCGGCACAGATCGTGATGGCATCCTGAAACAGCAACCGGAAACACCCAAAAAATGAGAATTAGAGTAATATGACTGCTTCTTATAACTTTGACTCGACCCGACTGCCTTCCCCTCATTTAACAGATGAGCATGAAGCCTGGCGTAACACCGTTCGAACTTTCGTTGATAAAGAGATAATTCCTTTTGTTAATGACTGGGATGAGGCCGGCGCGTTTCCAAGAGATCTACACCAAAAAGCGGCGGCCGTTGGCATTAACGGAATAAGCTACCCTGGAAAATATGGCGGCTTTGGCGAAGACACCGATATTTTTCATTCCCTGATTATGTCCGAGGAACTTGCCCGCGCGGGTTCGGGCGGCTTAATTGCAGGCCTCATGACCCATGGTATTGGCCTGCCGCCCATATTGGCCATTGGGTCCGTCGACATGAAAGCGCGTGTTGCGCCCGACATCATAGCGGGCGAAAAGCTAATCTCACTATGCATAACTGAACCATCTGGTGGATCCGATGTCGCCAATCTCAGAACAAAGGCACAGCGCGACGGAGACTTCTATGTCGTCAATGGCGAAAAAACATATATCACCACGGGCTGCCGCGCAGACTATCTGACCGTCGCAGTTCGCACGGGCGGTGACGGAGCAGGCGGCGTATCCTTATTGCTGATAGATGCTAATTCTCCCGGTATCACTCGTACGCCCCTCAAGAAGATGGGATGGTGGGTGTCCGATACTGCATCGATACATTTTGACGATGTCCGCGTCCCTGCAGAAAATCTAATAGGTCATGAAAATGCAGGATTTATTGGAATCATGTCGAACTTTAATTCCGAGAGGATTGGAATGGCTGCGCAAGCCCTTTCATTTTCAAGAGTTTGCATTGAGGATGCCGCAGCCTGGGCCGTCGAGCGGAAAACATTCGGCAAGCCATTGATGAAGCACCAAGTTATCAGGCATAAATTCGCTGAAATGTATCGGCGTGTCATCGCTGGGCAAGCCTTACTTGATAACTGCGCTTGGCGCGTGAAAAGAGGCGAAACACCCATTGCCGAGCTGAGCCTCCTAAAAGTCGAAGCGACGCAATGTATGGAATATTGCGCTAGAGAAGCGATGCAAATACTCGGCGGCGCAGGCTTCATACGCGGGCACCGAATAGAACGAATTTATCGCGAAGTGCGAGTTATGGCCATTGGCGGAGGCTCTGAGGAAATAATGCTCGATTTAGCCGCGCGGCAAATGGGATGACGAATATGAATTTGTGGATACCGTTGAACACGCAAATCCACTATTTTGAGCATCTATAAATGCGGAGGCTTTGCCTCAGACATGTTTGAAGAATGTAAGATGCTGACCGATAGCTTTAAACGTTATTAGATCTAATTAGTTTTCAAATTCAAAAATTGTTGTTTAAGTCAGAGACTTGATGATGTCTTCAGAACAGCCAACTGATTTTAGTAAGCTCGCTGTGTCGGCTCCTCGCTTTGGAATTGGTGCAGGATATTCAGGTGTCGCGCCTCCAAATCTCGGAGCCGGATGCGGATGCACAAAATTACCAGATTTAATGTGGCTATTACGGGCTTTATTATGAGGGTGCTCTTGCGCTTCTTCCATATTCAGCACAGGAGACACACAGGCATCCGTCGCATCGAACAAATCGGCCCATTCATCGCGGGTTTTCAAGGCAAACACTTTCTCCAGTAATTCGTGCTGTCTGGGCCAAAGTGATTTGTCATTTTGATGGCCGTAATCCTCTGGAGATATGCCTGTGATTTCTAGCATCAGCGCGAAAAATTGAGGTTCGATACAGCCAACCGCCATATATTCTTTATCGGAGGTTTCGTAGCAGCGATAAAACGGCGCCCCGCCATCCAATAGGTTATCTTCGCGATCTGTTGTCCATAGACCGAAACCCTTCAAGGAATTGAACATACCCATCATAGATGCGACGCCATCAATAATGGCCGCATCGACAACCTCACCTTTCCCCGTGGTCTTCGCCTTTAGCATTGAGGCGAGAATACCCATAGCGAGGAACATTGAGCCGCCTCCATAATCTCCAACCAAATTTAGGGGCGGCATCGGCGCTTCCCTGCGCCTTCCCGTCATGCCGAGAAAGCCCGTAATTGATAAGTAGTTGATGTCATGACCGGCCACTTTCGACCAAGGCCCTTCCTGCCCCCAACCTGTCATGCGGCCATAGACCAATTTTGGATTTCTTTTGAGGCAAACATCAGGGCCAATACCTAGGCGTTCAGTCACGCCCGGGCGATAGCCTTCTGTTAGGACATCCGCTGTTTCGACAAGCTTTAACAGAGCCTCCACGGCTTCGGGCTTACGCAAATCAAGAATCATTGATTTCTTGCCACGCGCATCGATGGGATAAGGCCCGGCGCCTGGCCGATCCACGATAATGACCTCAGCACCCATATCCGCCAATAAATGCGCGCAATAAGGTCCCGGGCCAATTCCGGCTAATTCGATAACGCGACAACCTGCGAGAGGTCCTGTCTGATGTACTGTGCTCACTAAACTGGGTTCCTATATTTCGATTCAAACCCCTTATTACAAAAGACTTGCATCACCGATTTCTTTTCAAACCCGCGATGTCCGCCAGCACCGCATAAGCGGCCTCGAGGACATTTGTTCCTGGACCGAAAATTTCTGATACACCGTGACTTCGCAAGAAGGCATAATCCTGTTCCGGTATAACGCCCCCCGCAAAAATTTTTATATCCTCGCGGCCTCTATCTTTGAGCTGGGTAACCAACTCTGGGATGAGCGTTTTATGACCCGCTGCCAGAGAGGATACGCCAATCGCATCAACGCCTTTTTCAATCGCGAGCAAGGCTGTTTCCTCAGGTGTTGAAAACAAATCGGTTAGATCGACATCAAAGCCAAGGTCTGCAAAGGCGGTTGCCACAACCTTAGCCCCGCGGTCATGGCCATCTTGACCCATCTTTGCGATGAGAACATGCGGCGTTTTGTTTGATTTTTCTTTATATTCTGCGACCTTCTCAGACACATTTTGATAAGCTGGGTCTCCCGAATATGCTTCGCTGTAAATACCTTTTATAACACGTGTTGTGGGCTTATGGCGACCAAAAGCGGCTTCCATGGCGTCACTAATTTCGCCGAGAGTGGCCCGCGCGCGCGCGGCCTCCACGGATAGGCGCAATAGATTGCCTTCGCCAGACAAAGCGGCGAGTTTCAACTCGGTTAGGGCCCCTTGACAGTCCTCTTCATTGCGAGACGCTCGGACTTCGTTGATACGCTTAACCTGACTCTCGCGAACGGCAGCATTATCAATTTCAAGGATATCGATAGGGTCCTCTTCCTCCAGGATGAATTTGTTCACGCCAACGATAACATCTTCGCCCTTATCCACGCGCGCTTGACGCAGCGCTGCCGCCTTTTCAATTTCCATTTTCGGAAGGCCTTTGGCGATCGCTTGGGTCATCCCTCCTTCAGCGTCAATCTCTTCTAACATGGTCCAAGCTTTATCAACGAGCGCTTGCGTGAGGCTCTCGACATAATACGAACCCGCCAAGGGGTCGACGACATCAGTCACCCCTGTTTCATTTTGCAAAATAAGCTGTGTATTCCGTGCAATACGCGCTGAAAACTCAGTCGGCAGCGCAATGGCTTCGTCAAAAGAATTCGTGTGCAAGGATTGCGTTCCGCCTAATACAGCGGACATCGCCTCAAAAGCCGTCCGCACGACGTTATTATAGGGATCTTGTTCCGTTAAAGAAACGCCGGAGGTCTGGCAGTGTGTCCGCAACATCTTAGACCGTTCCGTCTTGGCGCCAAATTCTGTCATAATACGCGACCATAGCTGACGCGCCGCACGAAGCTTTGCGGCCTCCATAAAGAAGTTCATGCCGATGCAAAAAAAGAAAGATAGACGCCCCGCAAAGGCGTCAACATCTAATCCTTTGGCAAGCGCAGCCCGCACATATTCGCGGCCATCTGCCAATGTGAAAGCTAGTTCTTGTGCGAGGTTCGCCCCGGCTTCTTGCATATGATAGCCAGAGATCGAGATGGAATTGTACTTAGGCATATCGGTTGAGGTATATTCAATGATATCGCCGATTATTCTCATTGAGGGTTCAGGTGGATAGATAAAGGTATTTCGCACCATAAATTCTTTGAGAATATCATTCTGGATTGTTCCCGACAGCAGCTTACGATCAACGCCCTGCTCTTCACCAGCAACAACAAACATGGCAAGGATTGGAATAACCGCGCCGTTCATCGTCATAGAGACGGACATTTTTTCAAGCGGGATGCCGTCAAACAGGATCTTCATATCCTCAACGCTGTCAATCGCAACCCCAGCTTTACCAACATCACCTCTAACGCGCGGATGATCACTATCGTAGCCACGATGTGTTGCAAGATCGAAGGCAACGGAAAGGCCTTTTTGCCCTGCCTCTAAGTTTTTACGGTAAAAAGCATTACTCTCTTCGGCGGTAGAGAATCCCGCATATTGACGGATGGTCCAAGGGCGATTTGCATACATGGTAGCGCGTGGCCCCCGCGTGAAGGGCGCAAAGCCGGGCAGCTCAGACGCGATACTTGGAGGGACATCAGAGGCACTGTAAACAGGTTTAATCTCAATACCTTCCGGCGTCGTTTTAGTCAGAGCCTCAACGGATTTCCCTCGCAGTTCTTTCTCGGCCAGCGCGTACCAGTCTTTTAGTGTCGCATCACTCATGCGCCGTTTCCTCTTTGTGACTTTCCAGAAGTTCTTAGTATATTAGGCGTCATACAAAGTACCGTTAATTAGCTTCATCACCCCAGAAAAATCGAGCCCATCTTTACCAGCGGCCTCCATCAAAGAGTAAATAGCCTCGGACTGCGTGCCAAGTGGCGTCGCGGCTTTTGCTGCGGTCGCAGCCTCTTGTGCAAGCCGTAAGTCTTTCAACATCATGCCAGCAGCAAAACCTGGCTCGTAATTCTTGTTAGAGGGTGCACTCTCAACAGGTCCCGGCGCTGGACAATAGCTTGTCATCGACCAATTTTGTCCAGAAGCTGTGGAACTAATGTCGAAAAATGTCTGTGCATCCAAACCCAATTTTTCCGCCAAGTTAAACGCTTCACATGTCCCGATCATATGAATGCCGAGCAGCATATTATTGCAAATTTTTGCGGCCTGTCCATTCCCCGCATCGCCTGCGTGAAAGACATTCTTGCCCATAATATCCAGATAGGGTTTAGCGCGCTCATAGGCATCCAAGGTTCCGCCGCACATAAAGGTAAGCGTCCCTGCCGCCGCGCCTCCAACGCCGCCAGAAACCGGCGCGTCAATCATAGCGAAGCCCTTGTGAGTGGCCGAGCCAATAACTTCACGAGCAGAGGCAACATCAATAGTTGAACAATCAATCATCAGCGTGCCTTTGGCGGCATGTTCAAAGACGCCATCGGCGCCGCCATAGACCATTTTCACATGCGCGCCTGCGGGCAGCATAGTAATGACCACATCTGCCGCTTCCACTGCATCTTTTGTATTTCTGGCCCCAACACAACCAGCCGAAACAGCGCGAACTACCGCCTCTTCGGAAATGTCTAGAGCCTTCACCTCATGGCCCGCTTTCGCGAGATTGGCGGCCATGCCGATGCCCATATTCCCAAGGCCAATAAATGCGATTGTGGTCATGCTAAGAACTCCTGAGGAGGTTTTGCTGTTTTTCTAAAGAGACGCTGTACTTGTGGTTCCGTCACAACACTCACATCCTCATGCGACCATTTCGGATTGCGGTCTTTGTCAATGAGTTGCGCACGAA
Source organism: Hellea sp. (assembly GCA_020629875.1). Lineage (GTDB taxonomy): Bacteria > Pseudomonadota > Alphaproteobacteria > Caulobacterales > Maricaulaceae > Hellea. Next base: position 3,137 of record JAHDCL010000018.1, on the reverse strand, counting down.
TACCTTCATAGAAGTCTTGCGTCTTGAGGAAGTTCAGAGAAATCTCTAATTCCTGCGTCATCACCTCTTTGAAAGTCTTTTTCGCGCCGCGCCGCAAAGCTTCGAAGGTTACGCACATGGCCAGTGGGGATTTACGGCGAATATTCTTTGCCTGTTTTTCCGCCCAGTCACTGCCATCGTCATCAAGCGCGCGCAGGATAGCAGGAACGGTTTTCTCGCCAAAGGCTTTGACCGCATTAGGAATAGCCTCACTCGCCGGCGGGGCTTGGACAAAGTCAATCATGACATTCGCGACGGCGGCATCAGAGCCATCCAGCTTGGCCGCGCCCAAGGCCTCAATTAAATCACCATGACGCGCAGTTGGTACATAGGCATTGGCGACGCCGAGGTGACAGCTTTGTCCTGCATCCAAACGCGCCCCTGTCAGGCCAAGCCATTGACCGATATCCATACCAAGCCTCGGGAGGAAATAAGTGCCGCCAACATCCGGGAAATAACCAATCCCCGTTTCAGGCATCGCAAACATAGTTGCGTCACCCGCCACGCGCAGACGCCCATGGACAGAGAGACCCACGCCGCCGCCCATAACAAAACCATCAATCAGCGTGATGTAAGGTTTGGAATAGCGGTAAATTAATTCATTGAGGGAATATTCAATACGCCAAAAATTCTCTGCGCGCTTATCACCCGCCTTACCGCTATCATGGAGGAGGATAACATCCCCGCCCGCACAAAAGGCGCGATCACCAGCGCCGTCAATCAGTACAGCACCAATTTGAGGGTCCTTTTCCCACGCCACCAGAAGGCGCGTGATTTCTTCGCACATGGCGTAGGTTAGCGCGTTCAGCGCTTTGGGACGGTTGAGTGTGATGTGGCCAAGGTTGCCAATGATACGGGATGTAATTTCGTGGGTCATATTACTGCCTTAGAAGAGAGCGCGATACAATCATGCGCATAATCTGGTTCGTACCTTCTAATATCTGATGCACACGCAAATCCCTTACGATTTGTTCGATTTCATATTCCGAGAGATAGCCATAGCCGCCATGGAGCTGTAACGCGTCATTGGCGATTTTGCTGCACATATCCGTACAGAACCGCTTTGCCATAGCGCAGGCAGCACCCGCATTAGGAAGTTTTTTATCAAGCATATCCGCCGCACGGTAAATCATCATGCGCGACGCTTCGAGCTCTGTCGCCATATCGGCGAGCATGAATTGTGTGTTTTGAAAGTCAGAAATAGATTTACCAAATTGAGTGCGCTCTTTCGTATATTGCAGGCTCGCATCTAATGCCTTTTGCGCGCCACCCAAAGAACAAGCACCGATATTAATGCGCCCACCATCAAGGCCGCTCATGGCGAATTTAAAGCCATCGCCTTCTGCGCCCACACGGTTCTCCGCGGGGATACGGCAATCTTCCATTATCACTTGCGCGGTGGGCTGAGCGTTCCAGCCCATCTTCTTTTCATTCGCCCCAAAGCTTAATCCGGGCGCGCCTTTCTCAACAACGAAAGTCGAAACGCCCTTAGCGCCATTATCTGATGTGCGCGCCATGACGACATAGATGTCAGACCATCCTGCGCCCGAGATAAATGTCTTTGTTCCATTGAGGATATAGTCATCACCCTCACGCACGGCTTTGGTGGTGAGCGACGCGGCATCCGACCCTGCCCCCGGCTCCGTCAGGCAATAGCTCGCAATTAATTCCCCTGCCGTAAGGCGCGGGACATATTTCGCGCGCAGATTATCATCCCCGAAACGATCCACCATCCATGTTGCCATATTGTGAATGGTCATCATCGCCGTATGAGACACATCCCCCGCCGCGAGCTGTTCAAAGACGATCGCGCTATCCAAACGCGAAAGCGCCGTCCCGCCATGATCTTCGGAGGAATACATGCCCATAAAACCAAGCTCGGCGGCTTTGGCAAAAACACTGCGATCAAGAAACTTCTCTTCATCCCACCGCGCGCTATGGGGCGCGAGTTCTACGGCCGCAAAATTCTTCGCCATATCCTGAATAAGGGTTTGTTCTTCTGTAAGCTGAAAATCCATGGGGTTACGTCTGCATATCTTTAAAGTCTTGTTTCAATAAATGTTGGTGTTCTTCCGTAGCCAAAAACCAAGATTTGGGTAAAGAATGCTTACCTTCACTATGTTGCATGATAGCCTCCTTAATTTGATGGGCGGCCAGAGCTGCTGGTACTTTACCAACGCCTGTACCCAAACCAGGCAATGCTACTTTCTTAACTCTAGAACTAATTTCTTCACCCTGAAACTCTCCATCTCTGAAGCGCTCTCGGCGAACTAACATAATAACAGCTCTCATAGCCAAATATGGGTTTATACTTTCTGTCCCCAATATCATTGGAACGCGCATAGTTGGTGCTGCAATCAAATATGGAACTTCATCATCACCCGTTTCAACTATCTCAGCTGCTCCAACAGGTAATTCACCATGCCAATATCTCAATATCGCCATTCTAACGCTATCTTGTATTCCGTCACCAAACCGCCAACGGTACCAAGAGTCTATACCGCCATCCATAAACCCGAAGCTATTAGCAGGGCTAACGACCGCATCACAATCAACGTCGAAAATTGACCCCTTGAAAACACTAACATTTTTAAGATGACCACAATGCTCCTCAAAAGCACTCGCCAAATCATCATCTACAGCTGTTAGAACAAACTCCATAGGAACATCCTAAAACGTCGGAATAATAAAGGCGCTGTCTTCGGTTTCGCCTTCGGGCCAGCGTTGCGTGACTGTTTTGACTTTCGTGTAGAATCGTAAGCCTTCCATGCCATATTGGTTCGCATCGCCAAAGGCCGAGCGTTTCCAGCCGCCAAAGCTGTGATAAGCCACCGGTACGGGGATAGGTACATTAATGCCGACCATGCCAACCTCGACGCGGTCTGCGAATTCACGGGCAGCGCGTCCATTTTGTGTGAAGATGGCGACGCCGTTTCCGTATTGATGCTCGCTCGGGAGTTTTAGCGCTTCTTCAAAAGTCTTGGCGCGGACAATTTGCAAGACAGGACCAAAAATTTCGTCCTGATAAGTCTCCATATCCGGCGTCACATTATCCAGCAGGCTTGGCCCGATAAAGAAACCATCTTCATAGCCTTGCA
>JAHDCL010000109.1:1619-5105 GCA_020629875.1 Hellea sp. | reverse complement strand
TATATGTAGCGATGTGCCCAAGCGGCTAGGACATGTGCCACATACTCCGCATCCGCCGGATTTTTTAGCAAGAGATGGTCGGCGCCGTCCAGACTCACAAAGCTTTTGGGGTGGCGCGCTTTGCCGTAAATGTGAGCTGCATTTTCAATGCTCACAACTCTGTCTTGGGGCGAATGAAATATCATCAATGCTATATCCAGATCGGCTATTTCTTTGGCGATGTCCTGATTGCCAATATCCTCTAAAAATTGCTCTTTAATGACAAAGGGCCGCCCTGCGAGGAGGACTTTTGCCTCCCCCTCCTCTTCGATTTCCTCAATTTTATCAGCAAATTGATGAATGATATGCGTCGTATCACAGGGTGAGCCAATGGTTGCGACGGCTTTGCATTCGGGAATTTCATCCGCTACTTTGAGCGTCGCCGTTCCGCCAAAGCTATGCCCGATCATTACGCAAGGTGCCTTGTAATATTTGCGCAGATAATTCGCGGCATGGCGAATATCCTCGCAATTCGAGCTGAAATTGGTATCTGAAAAATCCCCGCCACTCTCACCAAGGCCAGTAAAATCAAAACGCATCATCCCATAACCATCCTCGACCAAGGCCTTGGAAATCGTGCGAATGGGTTTCAAATCTTTCCCTATTGAAAATCCGTGGGCAAAAAGCACCCAGCTTTTAAGCTCGCCATCATCTGGCCAATCGAGCTTTCCAGAGAGCGTATCGCCAAAGGCGCCTTTAAATTCTACTTTTTTGCTGGGCATGTGTCAGTCCACTTTACAAAGGCTCTTATCAAACCTGACCCGTTTACCACCCGCCATCAAGTCAATGTAAGCGTTCAACGCATCACCATTTCGTTGATAGACAATCACTTGCGGAAAATCATGACTCGGGTTTTCGAAACGATATTCATTAGGATTGCTTGTTCCCCGGCCCTTAAACCGCGTCTCGGTATTATTCTGGCCTGTTACGACTAATACTTCGCTCTCGCCCCCGCGCTCGATTCGCATGTGCTCAAAGAATGTGACGTTGCCTGCGGTGTCCCGCGACGCAGCGTAACCGACAAGCCAACCAGAGGGGTCGATTGTCCAGCTTTCCCGTTCAAGGCCATTTTCAGTTTCCCAACAGCCAACGAAAGGGTGAACGTCCGCCTTCGGCATTATCTTTGTAGCCTGCTGACAAGCCGCTAAAGACAAGCCGATAATCAAAATAGTCAAATTACGCATAATGCCCCCTTTTTGGAGACTATAGCGCGTTAAAACGCGGCGCGAAAGGCTTTGACAAAACGGTCCAAATCAGCGTCCGGGAGATGATTAATACCTGCAGCAGCACTACGTCCACCGCCCGTTTCGAATTGCAGAGCGAGCGTATCCGCGCCGCGACGGTTTTTAAGGGGCGCGCGGATCGAGACGAGATAGCCGCCCTCCTGCGCTGTTAGAATCGCATGAGCGCGTTCTGGATTATCCTGCGCGAGCTGATTGCCATAGACCCCTGAAATTCTTCGGGAGCCCGCCGAGTCAGGAAGAGTGATGACATATCCGTTTTCGGACTTATCGAGAACATCTGCGTGTGTTGCCTTAAGTAAATCAATCTCATAACCCTCTTCAAGAGCATCGAATACAGCCTTACTTTCGTTGAGAAAACTCATAGGCGTATCAAATTGTGAGAGCTCTTCATACAAATCCGCTGGGTGATAGAGCAAATCCTCAACCGAGCCGCCATATCCGTTGTAATTTACAAGCATGCCTAAGCGAGCCAGTGCATCCAAAGGCAACTCATACCCTTCTGCTTTAGCGCGCGCTAGTTTTGGGAAATTGTCACCAAAGGCGGCGGTGACCGCCCAGGCACGATAAGCCCCTTGAAGGCAGTCATCCACCAACATGGCTGTACACATCTCCGGCGAAGTATCGATTACCGCCTGAAGGTTGGGATGGTCGGGAATATCGCCCGCATTATGATGGTCGGCGTAAAAGATTGATGCTCCCGACTCCAATATCCGGTGCAAATGATCTGCATTTGAACGCATAGAGATATCAAGCACGGTCACGTAATCGCCCGCGCCGGCATCAACACGATCTAATAATTTGATGTCTCGCTTTCGGCCCGTAATGAGTTTCGCCTTGCGTGGTTCCGCTCGGCGAAGCTGAACGAGAGATATTATCCCGTCCGCATCTCCATTAAAGACATCAAAATTTGCCATTAGCCTTCATATCCTGCGAGGAAACCTTTGTCTTTAAGGTATTCAACAATCATTTCGGCCGCTTCATCCGCCGACATTTCAACGGTGTTCACTTCAATCTCAGGATTTTGAGGTTTTTGATATTCGCTATCGATACCCGTGAAGTTTTTGATCTCTCCCGCACGAGCCTTTGCATAGAGGCCCTTCACATCGCGGGCTTCAGCAACTTCGAGAGGCGTGTTGACGAAAATCTCGATAAACTCGCCCTCTTCAAGCAAATCACGGGCTAATTGCCGCTCTGCGCGATAAGGGGAAATGAAGGAAGCCATCGTAATAAGACCTGCATCGACCATTAGCTTTGCGACCTCACCAATGCGGCGGATATTTTCCACGCGGTCCGCTTTAGAAAAGTTGAGGTCACGGTTAAGGCCATGACGCACATTATCGCCGTCCAATGTATAAGTATGACGACCTAAATCCAGCAGGCGCTTCTCAACGAGATTTGCGATGGTTGACTTACCTGAACCCGAAAGACCCGTGAACCAAAGCAGAGCGGGTTTTTGATTTTTCTGCTCTGACCGTACAGCTTTATTAACGTCCAAATCTTGCCAGACAACATTGCTTGCGCGGCGCAAGGCGAAGTCGAGCATACCCACACCGACAGTAGCATTGGTTTGCCGGTCAATCAGGATGAAGCTGCCTGTGTTGCGGTTATCACTATAAGTATCAAAAGCGATTGGCGCAGAAAGACTTAGCGTCGCAATGCCGACTTCGTTCAATGCCAGCGTATTGACTGCCACTTCTGAAAAGTCATTAATATCAATGCGATGCTTGAGTTTGAGGATGCTAGCGGGCACCGTTTTATTACCTGTCTTCAGGAGGTATTGTCGACCAGGAAACATTTCCTTTTCACTCATCCAAAGAACATGTGCTTGAAACTGATCAGCTTGTTCGGCAGGATTGTCTTTTTTACAAATGATGTCACCCCGCGAAATATCAATTTCGTCATTTAGGGTGAGCGTGACGGCCATATCCTCCCGGGCAATGTCCCGGTTGCCGTCATAGGTCACGATCTCTTTAACTGTGCTGCGTTTGCCCGAGGGAATGACAATAATCTCATCACCGACTTCGATGGTGCCGGAAGCGATGGTTCCACTAAAGCCACGAAAATCAAGATTTGGACGGTTCACCCATTGCACAGGCAGGCGGAAAGGTGCGTCCAGACCCGTCTTATCAACATCAACCTCTTCGAGAAATTCGAGTAATGTCGGACCTTTATACCAACATGATTTCTCAGAACGTATTGTGAC